>NZ_JAAHHE010000016.1:56832-188591 GCF_010692525.1 Moorena sp. SIO3B2 | reverse complement strand
CTAAATCCGGTTTATAAAAGCTTATAAAAGTTAGTCATAAGTTAACCAATGATAATTAGTTAAATTTTTAATCTCTGAGGTCATGCTTTGGAGTAGCTGACAACGAGTTACTAAACGTTCTTCAATTTCATCTATAGTTTTAAAATATTCATTCACCAGAGGTTCATCTATCAAAGACCACAATCTCTCTGCTGGTTGTAGTTCCGGAGAGTAAGGAGGAAGAAATTTCACAATTATTCCCTCTGGTATTTTTACCTTTTGACTTCGATGCCATCCGGCATTATCTTCTACTAAAAGAATAACTTTTTCTTGATTAACTCCCACATCTAATGCGAAGGCTTGATCGACTAAACTTAACCATTGATTATTGACTCTTGGGATTAAATAGCAGAGAGTTTTTCCCGTTTTTGGTTCAACAAATCCATAAACATATAACCACTCATAACGATGTTGCACTACTGCTGTAGGTCTTTCTCCTATAGGAGCCCAGATTTTTTTGATAATTGGCTTTAATCCGACTCTGTGTTCATCAAAAAACCAGACCTCTACCTGAGCATCGGGAAATTTTGATCGTAATTGTTGGACTGTTAAAGGAAAATTATCCTTAAAATTATTTTGTTCAATCAGGTCTCCTTTTCGATGTTTCGGTCTGGGTTTCTGCCAAGAATATTTTGACTTTTTTAAGTAATCCCACCCCCTTTGATTCCAAACCTTTTCAATTCCGGTTATATTTTCAATCCATCTAGCTACTTTGGGTCCAGTCCATATTCCCCCATCTGGTGGTCTTTTTTTTAGTTGAACTGTTAATTCTTGGAACTGTTTTTCGTTTAATAATGGCTTTTTACCTCTGGGATGCTTAACACTTTTTTTCTTAAGATTTTTGACTCCTTTTTCTCCCAATTCATTATATTTTTTAATAATTTTAAAAGCATATTGATAGTTTATTCCTACAGCGACCGCTGCATTTTTTATTGTCCAGCCTAGAGAAATTTTCCATAATAAATGCCATCTTCTTGCTTCTACGGGGTCTTGAGAAGCTCTGTATCTTTTTTTCAGTTCACCATTACTCAGATGGTCAGCTAAATAAGCTTTTTTGGGCATTTGACATTAGAATTTTGTATTAAGTCTATTATAACCGGATTTGGTATAAAACCTGTTACTGTTCACGAATCCGATCCCATTGCTATAGATTAATAATTAATTTTTTGTTAATTTCCTTAACCCTTAAATTCACCTAGCTTATAGCCCAAAAAGGGACTTACTGCTATAAGTTGCTATAAGTTGCTATAAGTTACTAGTTGTGTATAAATGTTATGGATTGTTATGGATTGTGTTCAAAAAGATAAAATATAAATAGTGATAGATAACTATGTTAAAAAAATGTAAATAAATGATTATTTTTGCTATCCGATGTTAAATTAAGGCGGCAACGATATAGCAATCGAATAAGAGAGCATCTATGGAACTGATTCAACTGTTAACCGAAAACCTGGGAGTGCAAGAGAATCAAGCCCAAGGCGGAGCTGGACTTATTTTCCAACTGGCCAAGGACAAGCTGGGAGATGAGAGTTTTGCCCCAGTACTGCAATCTATTCCAGGAATAAATGATTTGCTCCAAGCAGCACCAAAAAGTGGTGGCATGATGGGAGCCTTGGGAGGATTAGCGGCATCAATGGGTGGTGGCGTTGGACAATTAGGCACTCTAGCTACCCTGGCAGCAGGTTTTTCTCAACTAGGCATGGATAGTGGGATGATTTCCAAATTTCTACCGATAGTCCTCTCTTTCGTTCAAAACCAAGGTGGGGACGAGATCAAAAACCTTTTGGCAAAAGTGTTGAGCTAGAGCGATTGATTGGATGGCTGATATGTGATGGTAATGAGGGATCAACCCAAGACTTGGGTATGTTTTCCCAAAGTCAGGTCATCAAAGAGACATCTCCATAAACTCGGTTTTGACCCAGGCAGTGCAAGGGTTTGAGGTTAATTTTTGGAGATGTCTAAGGGATGAGGGAGAATGTTTTAGGTGGTCACTTAATTTCATCCTTGATGCTTCATCCTTGATGCTTCATCCAGACAAGACACTGGTTCAGCTGATCTTGCATAGTCTGAGCATAAGTATGATACCGGCGTCCATGTCCTGGTAATACCCACTCGAACAAGTAGTTGGTTAACCTCTCCATTGACTTGATTAATTCCTTCCAGGAGTAGAAGCAGTAGCGACGAAAGGCAATCAGTTGCTGAAGTTGATCAGACCAAGCAAGATGGTCACCCGTGAAGAGAAATTTGTTATTGTACAGTAGAACCGTGTGACCTTTGGTGTGACCAGGAACGGGGATAATCAACAGATCCTTGTCTAAGGGATAAGGCTTAGAAGTAGTGAGCTGAATTTCCACATCACGGGTATCAGTGGTAATGTCATCTCTATGCAAAATGCGTTCGCACTGGAAATGCTGTCTGTACTTGTGATGATCTGCCACATCATCCCGATGGGTCAGGAACATGTAACGAATCCCACCCATTGCCTCTAGACGTTTGACTAGTGGTGGTGTAAAGCAAGGAGAATCGATTAAAATATTGCCTTGGGGGCGTTGGATAAGGTAGCTAGCAGCACCGTAGGAGTTTTCTGAATGGTAGCCGCAATGGTAGACATTTTCTGCTACTGGGATGGGGAAACTATGCTGAGCGTCTTTAATGTCTTTAGGTTTCTCAACAGTACCAATAGAAGAGGTGGGACAAGATAATAGGGCTTGAAGAGCTCTCAAGCGTTCTGTATCATTAGCAGGTTGATGATAAACTGCAGACTGGTGATCAGCACGATGAAACACTTCCGGAGTCATCCAACGGCAGGCATCACAATCAATACAGCTGCTATCCACTTGACACTCCCCGGCCTTTAGGCGCGGGGATTCCTAGATCAACGAGCCGCCTTAAACCATGGAGTTCTCATCTTTGACGCCGCCAAAAACAAGACAATACTCAACCGAGAATCCGTTAAGACTAAATTCCTAGTTAATTCACCATAGACCCAGAGGGCAGTTCTCCTTAGGCGTTTAACTACTCTTTGGAAGTGCCTTAAAAAGTCTGTTTCTCTTCCTTTCGTTTGGTTCCGGTGTGCCCCACCGTACCGTTTTTTTTTCAAAGTGTGATTCTTCTGGGTTCACACACCAACTGTTAATTGATGATTGGGTTTTTAAGGAGGAGATTCCCTACCCTCCGGGCATTACTACTTTAAGGTCGATAAGTTACGGGTCTCTCTCCCGGCTCAGCCTACGGTTTTTCAGCCTGTACCCTATATTTTAATTATAACCTGGCGCTAGATAAGCGTCAACTTAAAAGCCGTCCTAGAAGGACGGGGCGCGATTACCCATTTTTTTGGTAAAAGTCACCAGTGATATTTTGAGCGCGGCGTTGGTTGAGATGAGCCATAACTGTCTAACTCTCGTTCGTCATAGGGATTGCGCTTGCTACCAGGGGATATAGCTAATTCAATTGTAGCTAAAGCGCGATTAACCAAAGCGCATTTTTAACCCAACTATGTTTTAACCCAACTTATGTAGGACAATAAGGCAATACCCGAACCTCTTAGCATCTCGTGACTAAATTTCTGTTTGTAACTGACCTTGACAATACTCTAGTAGGGGATGATGAGGCTCTGCTTAAACTGAACCCTCTGCTAAGTCAGCATCGCCAAGAACATGGTACAAGAATCGTTTATGCTACAGGGCGATCCCATAGTTCCTACCACCAGCTGAAAGCCGAGAAGCCACTTCTTGATCCAGATGCTCTGATCACCTCTGTGGGTACAGAAATTTATGATAATGATGGCCAAGATACACCCAATCCAGACTGGTCGTCCAAGTTATCTGAAGGCTGGGATCGGGAAATGATTGTGGAAACGGCTGCCCAATATCCTGACTTAATTCCTCAAGTAGAATCAGAACAACGTCCCTTTAAAGTCAGCTATCACCTGACGGAAGAAGCAGCTTTGAGGGTGCTACCTCAACTGGAATCTCAGCTTCAAGGAAGGGGTCTTAATTTCAAGTTGATCTATAGTGGTGGGAAAGACTTAGACATTCTACCCAGCAATAGCGATAAAGGTCTAGCGGTAGAATTTTTACGGCAACAGTGGGGAATTGAGCCGGAACGGACAGTGGTTTGTGGCGACTCAGGAAATGACATTGCCTTATTTAGCGTTGGCTTTTCCCGAGGAATTATAGTGGGTAACGCCCGACCAGAACTTCGCAAGTGGTACGAAAACAACTCAGCAGATTACCATTACCTGGCTCAAGATCACTGTGCAGGTGGTATAATAGAAGGTTTAAGTTATTTTAGCTTTTTTGTCAGTAATGATCGCCAATAAATAAGAAATAGTTAATAGTTAAAAGTTGCAGGTTAATCGAGTTACAACTTGCAGGTTAGTAGGTTGCAGGTTAATCGAGTTAAAAGTTGCAGGTTGGTAGGTTGCAGGTTAATCGAGTTACAAGTTGCAGGTTAATCGAGTTACAAGTTGTAGGTTAATCGAGTTACAAGTTGTAGGTTAATCGAGTTACAAGTTGTAGGTTAATCGAGTTACAAGTTGTAGGTTAATCGAGTTACAAGTTGCAGGTTGGTAAGTTGCAAGTTATGCTCTCAACTATCCTTCACTATTTTCGTGGTGGAGTACAACCTTAAACCAAGCTTAAACCAACCTTCAACCTTTAACCAACCTTTAAGCAAGCTTCAACCTTAAACCTTCAACCTTAAACCTTAAACCTTAAACCTTAAACCTTCAACTAATGATCAGCTATCTCAAGGGGACAGTAGCTAGCATTCAAAAAAGCACTGGTAATCGGGTCACTCTGATTTTAGATGTCAACTACATTGGCTATGAAATACAAATTACTCGCCGTTTGTCCCAGGAGTTGCCCGTAGCTTTATCGGAAAAAACCGTGCAAATCTTCACCCATTTGCAAATCCGGGAGGAGCAACAGGTGCTATACGGTTTTGCCTCAGCCGCTGAGCGGGATTTGTTTCGTCAATTAGTTAGTGTCAACGGTATTGGTGCTCAATTAGCGATCGCACTACTGGACACCTTGGGATTGCCAAATTTAGTCCAAGCGATTGTTACAGGTAATATTCGTGCCTTATCCAAAACCCCTGGTGTGGGTAGCAAAACTGCTGAACGCATTGCTCTAGAACTGAAAACAAAGTTGGCTCAATGGCATAAGGTATCGGAGGTAGAGTCCCCACTATCTGCTAATGGACTCTCACCAGGGATTCAGGAAGATGTGGAGATGACCCTGTTAGCTTTGGGATATGAAAATGATGAAATCGCTCAAGCACTCCATGCTATTAGTGAGGATACTCAGGTCGCTAAAAGTAAGAATGCGGAAGATTGGATTCGAGAAGCGATCGCTTGGTTGAGTCGCTGATGATATTCCTGATCGTACCCATAAATATAGCGTTTCTAAATATAGCGGTTCCACGAGTGAGCTACATCTGGATCAGCGCTACTAGGGGGAGAGTGGCAATAGGGGGAGGAGATTGAAGAAATTTGGGTTTACCTCATCCCACAACAGAACCGCTATAATCTGACTGAAACCTGAAACCTGCAACCTGCAACCTCCAACCTGCAACCTGCAACCTGCAACCTCCAACCTCCAACCTCCAACCTCCAACCTAATAAATTACCCTTCGAGCACGAAATCCTTGAAGAGTCTGGGGCAAAAACGAACAACCTAGGGTTTTAGATTGTGGTAGATCGCAATCATGACAATCGCCAGTAGAAGCTTTTACTCGTCTAGGAAACTTGACATGGAAGGTAGACCCCTTACCCAGCTTACTCTCTACCGTAATCGTTCCTTGCATCAACTTGACTAAAGATTCTGTAATGGCCAGTCCTAAGCCGGTACCCGAGTACTTGCGAGTTGTAGTTTGATCAATTTGTTGGAACTCCTCAAAAATATGCTCTAAGTCATTCTCGGCAATTCCAATTCCCGTATCCCTAACAGTGAGCATCAGCCAGTCGGTGGAAATTTCCTTGACTACCACCTCTACCCTGCCCATTTCGGTAAACTTAATCCCATTGGAAACCAGATTGACCAAAATCTGCCGCAGGCGGAGGCTATCATTGATTACGATCGGATTTTTTAAATTGGTTTGGATATACAACCCTAAGTCCTTCTGAGCGGCTAGACAACGGAATTCATTGATGGTTTCTTTGATCAACCTGTCCAAATGCAAACTTTCCAAGGTTAACTCCAGACAAACTGCCTCAATTTTGGACAGGTCAATCATATCCTTAATCAGAGTCAGTAGATGTTGAGCATTATTGACAATGCGCTCCATTATATCTGCTTGTTGGTGAGTCAAGGAGCCCTGACGCTGACGCAATAGAAGCTGGGAAAAGCCAATAATGGCATTCATGGGAGTTCGTAACTCATGGGATATCGTAGAAACAAACTGGGATTTCAACCGTGCTGCTTCCAACAATTGCAGGTTCTGTAGCTTGAGGGATGCATCTCTCCTTTCCAGTTCCCGATTCTGGCGAGCCAGCATACTGTTCTGACACTCTAAACGTGCTTCTTGCTCCTCTAAGGCTTTAATCATGCGAGCATTATCAATTGCGATCGCAGCTTGTTCATTAATCATGCGAGCATTATCAATTGCGATCGCAGCTTGTTCACCCACTGCTGCTAGCAGATTCCGACCTGATTGGTCTAATGCCTCTGGGTCTTCCCAATTGCCAATAGCTAGTACTCCCAAGGGTCCTGCTTGCACAGACTCAATCGCCACAGCGTAAATAGCTGTAGGTACTTCCTCTTCCGGATGCCGCGAATCCCAACCCTTGCGCTGAATTAACTCAGATGTTCCAGTTAAAAAGACTTGAGAGAGTAACCCTTGCTCAAGGGGCAAGATGTCTTCCCACTGGAACTTTTGTGTATCAATTCCCTCAATAACCCTTAAGACTTCAGAGTTACCAAGAGAATTATTGAGAATGATGAAACAAAATTCAACCCCAGCAATCGCTTTAACTACCTCCGATACCATCTCTTGCAACAGATTTGGAAGGTTAGTCAGCCGTTGATTGAGGAGATTAGTCAACTGGTGTAGGGTTCTCAATTGCTTTTGCTGTTCATTGAGAATGGTAATTACCTGCCTGAGATCATCACTCGCCTGGTTTGCCTCTCGGTATAACCGCGCATTTTCAGTGGCTAGGGCAGCGCGACTAGCTAAATCCTCAGCCAACTTGACATCGATCTCATTGTAGCGGCGACCTGAATCACTCCTGACAAACCAAATTGAGCCCAAGATTTGTGAACCCATTCGTAAAGGTACACAAATGTAACACTTAATTTTCAGTGCCTGTAACATTCTGAGATGGTCAGGATCATCAGCAGCAGCACTTAGGAATTGATCAGAAACCTCAAAATAGGCATCCGTACAACCTGTACGTAAAACCTTGCCGTTGCCATAGTCTTCATCCCCCTGGGCAGGGTAGCAACGGTGCAGTTCCCAAATCAACTGCTCTTGCTCTGGGTTAACATGGGCAACGGCAAGGCGCTGGTAAGACTGGGGAGTATCATAGCTATCAACTCCCGATACCACATCAATAGCACACCAATCAGCAAAGCGAGGGATTACCAGCTGCACTAGGTTGTCCAATGTAGTCTGGTAATCGAGGGAAGCTGAAAGTACAGCAGAAGCCTCCGCCAGAAATCGCTGGGATTCTTCTGCTCGCTTCTGCTCAGTAATATCAGTAATTACACCAGACATCCGGAATGGTACTCCTTGATCATTCAACTGGGCTTTGCCACGAGCAGTACAGTAGCGATCTTCTCCAAAAGCACAGGGTAGGTTAAATTCTACATCCAGTTCAAGGTAATCTTGTTGGTAACTAGCCACCGCCTTAGTAACTTTGAGTAGATCTGAGCAATTTAGTAAATTAAATAACACATCAGGGGAAAAGTTATGGTGGTACTTCCCTATCTGTTCAGGCGACAAGCCAGTAAGTTCATAGAAGCGGTCATTACAATACAGTTGTTTAGTGATCAGGTTCCAGTCCCAGATCCCGTCATTGGAACCTTCTAGCACCAAGCGGTAGCGTTCTTCGCTTTCTTTGAGCCGCTGATGAGCTACAGCTGCTTCCCGTTCTGCGCGGTAGAGGCGAACTGCATTAGAGAGGCTACGTAAGAGATTTTCTGATGAGATTTGGCTTTTGGTCAGATAGTCCGATGCTCCAGATTTCATCAGCTCAACCGCAATTTGCTCATTAATTTGCTCGTTCCCTTGGTCACTCAACACAATCACAGGGACTTCAATGCCAGCATCACGGATTTCTTTAACCAGAGTCAATCCGTCCCCATCCGGTAAGTGATAGTCCAATAGAATGCAGTCCAAACTCGGTTGGGTAAGGCTAGAGTTAGCGCAGCGTGATGCGATGATCGACCTAGCGCTTTTGCTGTCAACTGCAACAGCTATTTTTACGGGTATACCCCCTCTGTTAAGAGCTTTAATTATGGCTTTGCAGTTAACTTGATCATCCTCTACGATCAGTAGTCTGATAATCTCGTCCATGATTTAGCGGTTGAGCTTTTGTCATTGGTTATGGGCTAATAGACCTCTTGCAAAAGTTTTTCGTGGTATAATCAGTAGTTTGGGAATTTTCGAGTTAGCGATCGCTTAAGACTAACAAACTTACTTTGTACTTTGTTTGTGTATAAGCCTAGTACACACAATCTACATAATTTTTACCAAAACTATTATTCTAACTCAAAATATTTTTGCAAGAGGTGTAATGATTAGTGGATAGTGGGTAGTAGCAGTTCTTGACTGACAACCGACACCTGAGGAGGCTAATGAATTATATTGAGCATACTCTATTGGTTCAGTTTAGGTATCGCCCCAATTTAGTCAACCTTACGGACTTGACAATCTCTCCACATCGCTGATTGTAGGCTTCTACCTTACCTCGGTACTAGTCAGAGAGCTTCAGTAAAAATACCAATCTGACTAGGTAGAGGAAATCCCATGGTTGTGTAGTATCACCGAAACATTTGCCAAATTGATGAGTAGGCATGAGTATACTTGTCGAAAAACTCCCTTGATTAGTAATCTCACCCATCTAGGGAATCAACCAATCGGATTGGCCGTTGGCCAAGCTACGCGAACGCAATCAACCCATGCTAATTTTCCAGTGGTATTTCCTGAGAAACAAACTCCCTGAGATAGATTTTTTAGGGGGTTTTACCCCCTATTATATCCTGCTGTTGGCTCAGGAAGGGTGGGACGATCAGCAGATGAGCAGAAAGAGTAGGATTTATCGGAATTGG
This sequence comes from Moorena sp. SIO3B2, assembly GCF_010692525.1. Taxonomy (NCBI): domain Bacteria; kingdom Bacillati; phylum Cyanobacteriota; class Cyanophyceae; order Coleofasciculales; family Coleofasciculaceae; genus Moorena; species Moorena sp. SIO3B2. Next base: position 179,280 of record NZ_JAAHHE010000016.1, on the reverse strand, counting down.
TCATTTCGTGCTGGTGAGGCTACCTTAGTTACTCAATAAGCCCATCCCATGTCAATCCTGTTGAGAATCTCCTCTAACTGTTGGAATGGAAAATCGTGCCAACCCCTCTGACAAGTACTTTTGGCACGACTCACCCCTTATACTCATAAATAAATTGTAAAGATTATAATAAGTAACTACCCCCTGTAATTTCTCAATAACTTTATATGTGATACTGTAATAGCTTTTGACAAATGCTTTCATTCCAGCTAACTTTAAGTGATTGTTGCCAAAATCTGGTCTTTTGGAAACTCTATCCCAAAGTCATAAATATCTACAACTACCAATAGGTGGAGATCATGATGATTTTTACCAAAACTTTACAAATTTACTCTAAAAATCAATAAACTATAAATCTCACCCCCCTAGACGTTAATGATGGGTAAAATTCGTGTGGCTCTCATTGAAGACCATGATCTGACTCGGATGGGTCTGCGAACAGCCCTCCAACAAAACGGTGAAATTGAATTGGTGGGCGAAGCGGCCAATGCTGCTGAAGGACTAAAGTTACTCGCGGAATCTAGACCAGATATCGGGATTGTCGATATTGGTCTTCCTGACATGGATGGAACTGAATTAACTAGACAATTCAAAGAGTTTCAAGCTAAACAGGATGATTCTAAACAGGATGATTTCCCCACCAAGATTATGGTACTGACCTTGCAGGATGATGAAGAAGCGGTACTAGCTGCTTTCGCCGCTGGAGCTGACTCTTACTGCATGAAAAATATAACTTTTGATCAATTGGTAGAAGCTCTGAAAGTGACCTATGAAGGTAATGCTTGGATTGATCCAGCCATTGCCAGGATTGTACTTGAGCAGATCAAACCAAGCCAAGAAACTCAGCCTACTGAAGCTAGTGAAACGAGAGCTATCCATGCTGCTCCCAATGAATACAATCAAATGATTGAAGCTTATCCTTTAACGGAAAGGGAATTAGAGGTTTTGCGGTTGATTGTAGAAGGTTGCAGCAATGCTCTGATTGCCGAAAGGTTATATATCACTGTGGGAACTGTCAAAACTCATGTCCGAAATATCTTGAATAAACTCTGTGCGGATGACCGTACCCAAGCAGCTGTCCGTGCCCTCCGGTCTGGCTTAGTTATTTAACGATGATACCATAGAGTAACCTTTTACAATTAAACGGCTGTTCGCGTAGCGTGGCCTTTTGGCCAAGGTTGAAGGTTGAAGGTTAGTTGGTTGAAGGTTAGTTGGTTGAAGGTTAGTTGGTTGAAGGTTAGTTGGTTGAAGGTTAGATGGTTGAAGGTTAGATGGTTGAAGGTTAGTTGGTTGAAGGTTAGTTGGTTGAAGGTTAGTTGGTTGAAGGTTAAAGATTGAAGGTTAGATGGTTGAAGGTTAGATGGTTGAAGGTTAGTTGGTTGAAGGTTAGTTGGTTGAAGGTTAGTTGGTTGAAGGTTAGTTGGTTGTTCGCCTTTGGCGTCCGAAGTAGGGTAGGTTGAAAATTAGAGCCTTAACAACTGAAAGCCGGATGTATAATTGGGAACCTGTAACTGGCAACTTGTAACCTTCAACCTGTAACCTTCAACCTGTAACTGCCAACCTATAACCTTCAACCTGTAACCTGTAACCTGTAACCTGTAACCTGTAACCTGTAACCTGTAACCTGTAACCTGTAACCCAAATCACTATCAAGGTCTACCTTGCTCCCATCTAGCGATCGCTTCTTGGGCAGCCTCATAGTAAGGGGTATCTTGTGGGACTAATTTTGCTGTGTTAATCGCGGAGAGAAACTTGCCTCGCGAGGCACGGGACTTAGCAATCCGATAAATCTTATCGCTAGCTTGAGCAATTAACGCTTGTGCTGTGGCATACTTCGGTTGACCCGGTGGAATCTTACGGAGGGTTGCGATCGCACGATTATAACTAGATGCTTGATTGCGTTGGACTTGTTTGATGGCTGTTTGGATAATCTGTTGATTCTGCGACTTCTGTTGGGAGAGAATCTGCCACTGTTTAATGGCATCCTGAGCCAAAGGATAAACAGAAGGGTTATCTTTAGGAACTAGTTGGGCAGCTGCGATCGCTCCTTCAAAATCACTTTTTTTTGCCCGTTTGTTGGCTAGAGCCAGAATTGACTGACTCCAACCAGTGATATATTGTTGTGTCTGCTCATAAAGAGGATCCCCAGGTTTCACCTGACGGGCAATTGCGATCGCATCGCTATACACAGATGCCTGCTTCGGTTCAACTAACTGTCTTGCCTCGTCCAAAGCTGCTTGATTCGCCTTAATCCCACTCGGTTCCCGGGATTTCTGTGGTTTAGTTTCCAGGGATTTACTCTTGGAATTTGGCAAGGGAGCTGGAGTTGCCTGGGATGTTGACCCTGCAGGTAATGTTACTGGGGAATTCCTGACCTTGGTAGTTTCTGGTAATGTGGTAGTTAATGTGGTCGTCTGTGTGTTTTTAATCATCTGTTGACTAATTAAGCCTTCCTGGTTACGGACAACAGTTAGGCTTACTAGTCCTAACAACAAAGCTATACCACTACCCCAAAACAACCATTCTCGCCATGACGATAACTCTTCTGTATCAGTTTGAGGCTGGCTGTCTGAATAAGAAACTAAAGCTACTGAGTTAGATGACTCCTGGTTTGAGCTGTCAGTGTTAGTGGGTAAAGACCGATTCGGGTTTTGCTTTACCACCGATAAAGGTTTTTTCGTAAATTCACTCTCAAGGTGCGCTTTCCAATGGCCGGGGAACCCGGCCTTGGGTCGCACCTCAAGATTATTCCCATCTTCAGAAAGAACTACCTCGGTAGCTTCTGAGTCAGTGCTTGGGTTAGCCCATTGATTTTCTGGTGGTGAGCTTGCCCCTTCAGGCCAAATTTGTTGTTGTCGATACTCCTGTAAAGGAATCACCGTCAGAGGAATCTGAACTGGTCGCCAATGGTGTTGGCTCAACTCCGGTAGCCGCTCCTTGAGATACTCGTCAAGATTCTCAAGGGTAATGTCAGTATGATAGTAACCCAGTGCTTCTAGAAGTGCTGAGGTGAATAAGCCATTCCCTAGAGCCGCAGCTTCGTGAGAAAACTGGTTGAGTTGACTAGAAAGTACCAGGGAAATATCCATTTTGTAGGCTAATTCCACTGTTTCAGCACCAACCGGTTCACCAGATGGCATTCCCGGTGAGCGGTTTATGTCTAACAATACCAGGATTTTATTGCCCCCCATAGTCTTGAGAGAGGAAAACAGGCATTCTATTGGTATACCTGTTCCTGGAATGTCATCTGGGTTGCCATCAATCGGCATGAGGTAGTCAACTTTATCCCAACTGACCCCGCAGCCACTGAACAAGAACCAACGCCAACTTTCTGGAGAACCTGGACTCTGGCGAATCCTGTCGAGACATCTTAAAATATTTTCTCGGTTGGGGTAGGTTAAAAAATCATCAATCGGTGGTGAATTATCAGTTAATAACAGAAACTCATTGGGTTGCAGATGAGCTTGGTCTACAAAAAACCCTTGTAGTCTTTGAGCGTCTGCTTGACCATAGTTCAGAGGTTGTAAGAACTGATAGCGGTTGATGCCAATTGCTATACCAGCGTAATTTGCCATTTACCCCATACCCTAGCGGCTGAAACTAGTATATTTTATGCCTAATATATATGCCTAATTTTATTACTATTGCTGTAGTTTCCCCTTACACTTAAATTCTAATTCAACCTTGTTTAGCTTAAGCTAACAGCTTAAATTTATTAATTAATTAATCTAACACCATCGAAGATAGTCCACCTCTAAAGGCTCTCGAACTAGGCTTTCCAACTAATTTATGTCAATCTAGCTTCTGTCAAGATTTTCCTTCATTATAAGAGTTAACCTTTTTTGGCCTAATCAGAGGATATAATAGTATGCTGTCCAAAGTAATCCGGCTATTGGTGTTACCCGGCTTAGTAGGGGTTAGTTGGTTGACTACAGTTGCCATTGTTCCCCAAAGCGCCGAAGCCAAGACAGCTCGTATTAATGTTACCCTGAATCGTGAGCCTGACGAAACTTACCAAGGCTTTATGCGCCGTGCTGAAGTAGTTGCTAGAGCAGCAGCTCAACGGAGCTTCGATAGTGACATATTGACTACAAAGGTAGCGATTACTATTCTAGGGCAAAATCAAGGAGAAATTGCCCCAGTCTTGTTGTTAAAAGTCAGCCGTCCATCCTGGAAAAGACGACCGGATGCCAAGTATTGGGCAACTTACTTTCCCAATACCCAGTTCCTACTGCGAGTTGAGGAACCTGATTTTTCTGCTCAAACTCAGCCACAGTCACTGGAACCAGCTTCCCCAAGTCCTCAGGCACCGCCAGCAAACAACCAGGCTCCTGAGTCATCATCACCTGACAACCAGGCTCCTGAGTCATCATCACCTGACAACCAGATAGAAGACCGAGATACAAGACAATGAAATAAGATAGAAAAGCTGTCTAACAATTTAAATAATTTACACTTATGGCTGTTCCTAAGAAGAAAACCTCAAAATCCAAACGGGATAAACGTAAAGCTAACTGGAAGCGCAAAGCGCATCTGGAAGCACAAAAAGCCCTCTCTCTCGGTAAAGCAGTCCTGAGTGGGCGTTCTAGCTTTGTTTATCCAACAACGGAAGAAGAAGACGAAGACTAGGTTTACTCCTCCCCACCGGGCTTCGGACGGCGTATCGCTGATTTTTACCATGGTTCCGGTGGGTTACGTATCACTTAGAAGGCGTTATACGGCTTGCTGCTCTAAAACCTAGATCCGACTTTCGGGTCTCCAAGCTACTGATCTGCCTTAATAAATCGGAAGCTAATACTGAAGCTAGGCGTGAGAGTCTTGACTGATCAAGGAGTACTGTCTTCTCACCGGCGTTAATAAATTTTAAAAATTTTCTAGCCTCATTATCAGTATCCTGGTCTTTATATACCAGGGAAAGTCCAACCCTCAACCCCTACCGGAAAACTATCTGAGGTTCCCATAGGTTGCTGGGGATTGAACTGGCATATCTAAAATTAATTTCTGTTCGTTAACTGTTGGTGGTTAACAATTAACAGAAACTGATTAGTTGGGCTGTGGTAATTAGATGTATCACAGCTTAATACCATTGAGTTAAGTTTCAAGTCAATGCCAGACAATTTACCAAACATTTTGAAGGGTCAATTGTTAAGTTTGGTAACTAAATTTGGTAACTCAATGATCAGTAACCAAGGATAATTTAGCTAATACCGCGATTGATTGTTTTGAAATCGTCTATACTGAAAATAGTAGGGAAAACAAATTAAGAGCTAACCGCCACCTACGTGCTTTAAAATCGAACTTTTCTGTATTGTTCCGGTGCGGAGGGGCATCCCGTATCGTTAATAAAGCTTGCCGAGTATCCGAACCGATAGGTGGAGTTGGCAAGAAGCCCACACTGACTCGTTGAGTTCAGTGTGGGAGTATGTCACTAACTCCAGCAATAATTGCCCAATGATAAGAAAAATTTTAATATCTGTAGCTGGTCGGGGACTGTGTGAAGAAATGTTCAACATGTTGGCCGAAATCCCTGCCATACAACAGGCATCGGTCACAGTTCTACATGTCGTGCGTCCTCAAGTCACAGCTGAAGCCATGTCAGCTAAGTTAGAAGAGGGGGGTAAGATTTTAGCAGATGCGGTCAAGTCGTTAAAAGTTGACCCCAGCAAAATCACTCCCAGACTCAAACAGGGAGACCCTAAAAATATCGTTACCCAAGTGGCAGACGAAGAGGAAACCGACCTGATTATTATGGGTTCGAGAGGACTAACTCGCCTAGAAGCGATTTTGGAAAACTCCGTTAGCCAATATGTGTTCCAATTGTCCTCCCGCCCGATGTTGTTGGTCAAAGACGATGTCTACGTCAAACAAATCAGACGGGTTATGGTCGCAATGGATAAATCTGATGCTGCTCAAAATTCCTTCGAGTTGGCTCTATCTCTAGTGCGAGACATGAAGAATGCTCAACTATATCTAGCTCGTGTCATCCCCGAAGCCAAACCTGATCAACTGATGAGCAATGCTGAAGCAGACCCAGTGCTTGCAGAAGCAGCAGCAAAAGCCAAAAGGCAAGGTGTTTCTTACCGTTGTGTTCTAAGTGGCGGTAAACCCGGACCAGGAATCTGCCAGTTAGCAGAGGACAAGAACATCGACTTGCTGATTCTCGGTTCTCCTGACCGTCGTCCTTCTATCGCCAAGAGTTTAGTAGATTTAGATCGATTACTGGGTAATTCTTTATCAGACTACGTCAGAGTCAAAGCCAATTGCCCAGTGTTGTTATCACGCACAACTACTTGAAGCAGTCAGTTATTAGCCATTAGCCATTAGTCATTTGTCATGTAAGCATTCAGCCGTCAGCTATCAGCTATCAGCTATTAGCGAGTAGGCGCTTTAACTGCACGGAGTCGGATGAGTAAACGAGCAGGGATTTTCAACCAGCCATACTAGTTCGTAAGCTTGTTTACTACCGCCCGTTGATTAGTTAATTAGCTGACGGCTGACGGCTGATAGCTGAATGCTTACTTTGTCATTAGTATTGCCAGTAAACCTCTTGTTGCTTACAAGTTGCTTAAAAAGGGTTTATGATCAAGGCTTAATGAGAAAAAGTTAATGACTAACTATTTAAACTTCCACGTACTTTAGCTTCCATGCACTTTAGTCGTGGGAGATATACTCGTAAATCCGGTAACCATCACTTACAATCCCGCCTAGTTTAGTGGCGGGAAAAGTTAAATTAACCGTTGTTTAATTCTAATTAATTAAACAACCTTATACAAAAAATACCTTAGACTTTTATCCTGGGAAGAATCCCACCCTGACCTTTAGCTAAGGAGCAATGCTTGCGCTTTTGGTACAGGCGTGGGGATTATCACCAGATCAGCTAACTAGTTTCCTGAGCCTTCACGGCTCGCGGTTTGGATATAAAGAATTAGCAGGAAAACCGCCGGAACCAGCACAAACAGGATGCTGGCAACAAACCCTAGATCGTTAACTTGCATGATTATTAGTTCCTCTAAATCGTTTTTAACCCACCAGCTATAGGATACCATTAACACGGCTGGTAGAAATAGAAGATAGAAATCGAAGCCTGGCAGGAGGAAATCCGGCTAATGGTAGATAAGCGCGTTGATAATACTGGTGAGATACAGTCAATTATCTTAGCTCTACTCCCTACTCCCTACTCCCTACTCCCTGGCCTTTGGGCCACGCTACGCGAACAAACCCAGGACGAAAGCACCTCATCCAATTGATAAATCCTACAAACCCTATGTACACCTCTATATAACGAGCGGTATTCAGCTGACAATCCCTCGCCAGCTAGCCCTTAAAATCCCTTGGTAGGTTAGATGGCAGCAGATGGGGATTTGCTCTTAAGGGTTGGTTTAGTTTTCACACTCACCGGTCCATTCACCAAGACTTGACAGGCTAATCGGTAAGTATCTGGCTTTTTCTTGAGTTTCCGATTTTCCACCTCAGTTCTAGGGGATAGATTTTCTATGCCTGCCACAATTTCCACAATACAGGTCCCACATTGACCATAACCGCCACAATTCACCAGCTTGCCCCGAAACGTGTAGAGATCTATGCGATTTTGCAGCATTTTCTCCCGTAAGTTCGCTCCATTGGCAGCAATGACTTCTTGGTCTTCCTTGACAAATTTGATATTAGCCATGATTTGTCCCAAGTCTGATCTTATTTTCTGATAGTATTACTATTTTATTAAGGAATGTTAAAAAAATAAGCATCCCTGGTTAATGGTTCATGGCTAAGTTAGCCATAAACCGTTAACCATAAACCATAGGAGTTACTCTGTCAATTTAGTTTTGAGAGTTAGGGCAAGGTTAATGGTATTAGATGTTAGGGGTTAGTTTTTAACGCCTAATACCTAGTGCCTAATACCTAGTGCCTAATACCTAGTGCCTAATACCTAGTGCCTAATACCTGGGGTCTAATTAGGACAAGTCTAGTTTACCCCTTCATTCAATTTTGATGGAATACTAGGGAATATCGCTAACTTTACTATCTGGTAAATTACTCACTGCCCGTTGCAGGTTGGCCAGAGCGCGGTTGTAGCCCAGAATTGCAGTAAGTTGGTTAATCCTAGCCCGGGTAAGAGCCGTTTGCTGGTTAATTACGTCGGTTTGGGTACCAACCCCTGCCTGAAATCGTAACCGAGCTAGCCGGAGACTCTCTTCTGCTACTTCTAGGGCAAAGGATGCCGTTTCAATACTCTCTTCATTGGAGTTTAATTGAGAATAAGCTTGTTCGATCTCAAAGCGTATTTGATCCCGTTGGTTAGCAAAACTGCTTTCAGCTAAGGCAACATCAATATCTTCCTGCCTAGCTCTGGCCATCGCTGCTCCGCCATCAAAGAAATTCCACTGGAATTGTGCCCCTACCGAGTAACCATCACCAAAACCCAACGTATCATTTAAGCTATCAGCTAGGTCGATTTGACCAAACACACTCAACTGGGGCCTTACTGGAGCCAGAGCAATGGTGCGCTGTTCCTTGTTGATCTTTCGTTGGACCAGTTGCTGTTCTAACTCAGATCGGTTTTTATAAGACAGGATCAGGCTCTGTTCTAGAGATAAATCCCAACTTCCAGCAATTTCGATGGGATCTGCTGCAGTAATTTCTGCGGATTGAGATAAGTTTAATAACTCCGCCAGCTGACGTCGAGCAATACGTTGGTCACTCAGAGCGTTGGTCAACCCTTGAGAGTCATTGGCTAGCTCAACCTGTTGTTGCAAAACCTCAAATCGGGTTCCTAAACCAGCTTGTTCCAGTAACTCCGTATCCCGTAGAATCTGAGCGGACTCGGTGACTGCCGCTTGGGAAATCTCAACTCGAGCATCAGCTTCTTGTAAATTGTAATAGGCAAGGGTGACCTGAAGTCGGATCTCTTCAGAGAGGCGTTCTACCTCTAGCTGTTGCAACTTTAGCTGTTCCTCAGCTACCCGGACTTGTGCTGGTCGTTGCCCACCAGTGTATAGGTTATATTCTAACCGTAGGGCTGCAGTGAAACTTCCTGACGGCTCATTGATTGGAAGTAATCCTTGCTGAGCCCTTAGTTCGTCTGTTACCTGGCCTGATGCACTATCGGCATAGTTAATGGCTGCACTTGTTGACAAACTGGGATACCAAGCGGTTAAGGCTTCTTGGAGAACAAACTGATTACGTTCCAAGGTCAGTTGCGCTTGCTGTAATTCCTGATTATTACGCTTTGCCAGTTCTATGGTTTGTTGCAGGGTAATGGGCTGTGTGATATCTATCTGGACTTCCTGGCTTTGGGTAGGAAATGATAAAGGATTGGGATCAGGATCAAGAAACTCTGGCGCTGAGGTTCCAGGGGTTGGTGAGCTTCCAGAAGTTTGTGACATTAACTCAGGGTTTTCCTCTGTGGCAGATTCAACCACCGTATCCTCACCAACGTCTACAGATTCCGATGGCGCTGCTAGCTCAGCCACAGCAGGAATCGACTCCTCTTGGTTTGGCTGATTAGTTGGCGCTGCTAGGAGTTCAGCCACAGCAGGAATCGACTCCTCCTGCTTTGGCTGGTCAGTAGGCAGGATGGTTTGATCAATAATTTCTTGGACTAATTCTTCTTGGACTAATTCTGCTTCTGAAGGTGAGGAATCTACAGAGGGAATAGACTCCTGTTGCTCTGGTTGCTTGGCAGCTGAGGTAGTGTTATTGATGACTTCTACCACTAGCTCCCCTACCTCTGAGTTTGGGGCTGCTTCTGTTAAGGATTCTTGGTTAGGTGTAGCTACTGAGTTATTCTGAGGCTTAGTAACTGATGGTAAATCTTCTGAGGCTCCGGATTCCATGCCGCTCAAGGCAATTGCCGTCCCCACACCTACAGCTAATATATAACGAAAAGTTGGCATAGATTTTACAGTTGATTTTTAGTCTTAGCAGAATTACTTCTCTTGCTCAATTTAGCAACCAATGGCAGGATAATGGCTTGCTATTGCGTTTAGCAAAGGAATATTCCCGGTTTGCATATCTAAATCAGGATTGAGCCTCAAATTGCCATTTTTTATAGGAGTTGCTCTTTAACAAGACTTTATTATAGTGGGCAATGGCTTCACAGTATCCTCATATTGGCAATTTTTTGTTGCAGGGAGAAAAGTGACTAGATGCGTTCGCTTTTAGCGGAAGCTGAGGCCTTTGGCCACGCTTTGCGAACGCTTCATCGCATAACCCCTAGAATAATCTGTCACACATTTCAATTGTGAATAGGGGCTGATCGCTTTTAGCGGAAGCTGAGGCCTTTGGCCACGCTTTGCGAACGCTTCATCGGGAGATGGGGAGATGGGGAGATGGAGACCTCACTTGGGTAGGTTTTTTACATTTGGGCGAGTACGTACTGGCATTGGGAATAAATTTCTCAAAATATGTCGGAAAATCTACAATAATTTCCACCGATTACCGACCCATCTCCCCATTAGCCATTACCGATTACCCATTACCGATTAGCCATTACCCATTACCTATTACCTATTACCTATTACCTATTACCTATTACCTATTACCTATCTCCAAAGTAAAAAACCTACCCTTGTCAGGAGATGGAGACTGGGAGATGGGGAGATGGTAGACTCGCTTTTGCATAAGGGTCGCGATTGACCGTAGGTCACGCTACTTGAGGTGGAAATTTAAATGCATATTAACTGACTGCTTGCTGTGATCGTAAAACTGGGTTGACTAGGGATGGGAAGATAGGGAAATGCCAGGATGGAGAGATGGGAATCGAGCAACTTTTTGTCAATCCAGATATCGGGTTGATGGGTTAAATTCTATTACTGAGCCGATGCTCTAGTATCAGTAAGTGGCCTCAATTACGATAAAACTATTCTTTTTTGACCTTAGGTTAGATTGGGGTGGGGTTGAACAGCAGAACAGGTTTTCCTGTCTGCCACACTACCAAAACCTTATCCCTTTTGTGACGATTACTTGATGCTCAGGGTTAATTGTGTTCCAAGGGTTTTGCCATCGCTTTTAGCGGAAGCTGAGGCCTTTGGCCACGCTTTGCGAACGCTTCATCGCGTAGCGGCTCGTACCGAGCATCGCATTCTCTTGCTTACTATCTATTCGGCATTCACAAATTCACCAAATTGTGTCTGCCTAAGGTTTATGGCTAAGGATTAACAGTGGGATAACGTTCTTTCTTGAAACAAGGCGTTAGCAATCCGGCAATAGCAAGGCGTTAGCAATCCACCAATAGACCTTACGCCAGTCAAATTACCTAATTTTTTACAAAAATAAGCAGCAATAAAATTTAGTAAACCCTGGAGCAAAAATCCAGAAATAAACAGACTTTTAAATAATTATTTGTATTTATTAATTTCAGGGTATTATTTATTTAGCCTTAGGTATTTATATGACAACCTGTTAACTAGTGAATAAAAATCCATACATATTTTTTTTCCTGTGCTCTGTTCCCTGTTCCCTGTTTATACACTTGATCCATAGCCTAAGTTTTTATATTTTTTTTTATATTTTTTGATAGTTAAGATTATATAATTAATTCAGTAAATTAAGAGCACCACTGACTCATAAATCATAAATAATGATAAAACCATGAGCTATATATTCTGAATCACTCTGAGGTTAATCATAATTATAAGGGAGTTAAACCAAGAAATAATGAAAAGCGATTAATCACAAAAAATCTTGAAGTATTGAATTATTTTGTATAAGTTTTATAACTTTTTTTATGTCCTGAGTACGGTCTTTTTTTGCAATTAAGGTAGCATTGCGATCGCGTACCACCACCACATCGTCTAAACCAATAGTAACAATCACCTCATCTTCACTACTGGAGTAGACAATTGCTCCTTGAGTATCCAGTTCTACATGATTAGCGATTGCGACATTTTTAGCATCGCCATTATGCAGGCGTTCTAAGGCATTCCAATCTCCCAAATCATCCCAACCAAAGGAGGCTGGTAAAACATAAGCTAGCTGTGTTTTTTCCATCAAAGCATAGTCAATACTTTTCTTATCTAGCTCAGCATAAGCCGCCACACCTTTTTCTTCTAAAGGGGCAATAATTTCTGGTGCATGGGTGCGCAATTCATCTAAAACTACCCCAGCCCGGAAAATGAACATCCCACTGTTCCAGCTGAATCGACCAGTAGACAAAAATTCCTCAGCGGTCTCTTGGTTAGGCTTTTCGGTGAACCGACTGACCTGATACACTGGCAATCCCTCAAAGGTGCCAGTCTTATCACCTTGCTCAATGTAACCATAGCCTGTGGAAGGGTATTGGGGCGTGATTCCTAAGGTCACAATCGATGACTCAGCGGCAGCCAATTGAGCAGCCGCCTTGATAGTTTGCTGAAACCCTTGCTCATCTTCAATCCAGTGGTCAGCAGGGAAAAAGCCCACTACCGCATCTTCTCCGTAAGCCTTAGCAATCTCTAGAGTTGCCCAAGCCACCGCTGGTGCTGTATCCCGTCCTTCCGGTTCAGCTAATAGATGCTTCTGGGGTAACGATGGTAGTTGTTGAGTCACCCCCTCAGCTAACATAGCAGAAGTAATCACCCACAACTGTTCTGGCCCGACCGTCAGCTTAATCAATCGGTCAGCCGTTGCCTGCAAAAGACTCTTGCCACTACCATCCAAACATAAAAACTGCTTGGGTCGTTGCTTACGGCTCAACGGCCAAAACCGTTCTCCTTTGCCACCAGCAAGAATCACAGGTATGAGAGAGTTATCCATCATGTAGCCTTAACTGTAGTTTTCTGCTACATACTAACCTCACTTTCCCTGATTCAGCTGGTATAGGCTGTAGATTATGAAAAATGGTTAAAGTACTTCTTTAGCCATGAGATTAGTCATGACTAATCTCATGACTAATCTCATTTGTCCACCAATTCCTTCATACCTGTTCAGGCATTCCTGTTGTGCATTGATCATAAACGATTAATCACTCATTGATGTTCCTCAAAGCGCTTTCCCCAGGAGCTTTAGCCGTGGGTAGCCAAAGCGCTTTTTTCAATTAAGCCACTTTGAAGGTAGGCACAATGGTTTATTGGCTTTGACTTCTAGACTTATAGACTAATAAATAACGTAAGCATTCAGTCGTCAGCCGTCAGCTAAAAGCTCACGCTACTTGAGGTGCCGTCAGGCGTCAGCCGTCAGCATTCAGCTGACGTAACAAAGATTAAACGAATGCTTACTTGTTTTATTTAAAAGCTCAAAGCTGAGAGCTGAGAGCTGAGAGCTGAGAGTTGATAGCTGAATGCTTACCAAAGAAGAATATCTTAAACTGTAGCCACAGGCTACAGTTTAATTGGATAGCCAACTATAGGCTTGGAACTTGAATGCTTGGCCTTTCGGCCAGGCTACGCGAACAACAGTCATCACAATTCATAGGTAGATTTGGATACAGGTGTGATTAATAATGCCTCAGCTTCAACACCACAACCATCACCCCAAGAGGGTGATACAGGAGTCTCTTACTCTCAGCTTGACCTGACTACAGACCTAGACGCTTCTGTCTCTGGATTAAGATTAACCTTTGCCCCCTATTTGCGGTGGGTATTTTGGAGTAGCGCTTTTGTCCTGACAGCAGTTATTTCTGCGGCTTTGGGAGCCACCTTAGCCCTAGTTACCCCATTGTCGCCCCTGATTAAATCCCATTCTCAACCGGAAAACTCCAAAATCCCCCAGAATCAACCAGCGGCTTCTGAGCACAAGTCTTGGCGTAAAAGCTTTCCCTATAACCTGTCACGACCGGTTAATATCCTGGTGATGGGAATAGACCGAGTCCCAGATGCGTTGCCAGGTTCCCCAGAGGTTTTTGGAGGTCGCAGTGATACCCTGTTGCTGTTGCGCTTAGACCCTAAAGACCACTCAGTGAATATGCTTTCAATTCCACGGGATACCAGAATAGAAATTCCCGGTGTTGGGATAATTAAAATTAACGATGCCAATGTCAAAGGTGGATCTACCTTAACCGCAGAAGTGGTTAGCCGTACCTTGAATGATGTGCCAATTGATAGGTATGTGCGCATTACCACTGATGCATTTCGGGAACTTGTGGACTTGGTCGGTGGCTTGGAAGTGTTTGTGCCTGAGAGGATGGAATATGTAGATGTCACTCAGAAACTGGAAATTGATTTAGAACCAGGGTGGCAAACTTTGAATGGAGACCAAGCCGAACAATTTGCTCGATTCCGAAAAGACAATGGTGATATTGCTCGGATACAGCGGCAGCAGATCTTACTCAAGGCCCTGCGCCAGCGTTTAGTTACTCCCAGTGTCTTGCCTCGTTTACCCAAAATCCTGCGAGTGATGCAGCAGTATATTGATACCAATCTCAGCTTAGAGGAAATCTTGGCACTGGTCGGTTTTGGTCTAGAGGTTGGTAAAGATAATATCAGAATGGTACTCTTGCCTGGTCGATTTAGCAAGGCTGATGAATACATTGCCAGTTACTGGCTGATGAATTCACGAGGGCGAGACCGAGTGATGAGTGAGTATTTCGAGCAAGAACCGAAATATAAGAGTTCATTAAAGCGCCGCCGTTCACCCCATCGGGTCAGAATTGCGGTTCAAAATGCTACCGATGACCCAGAACTTGGTCGCCGTGTTGCCCGCTATTTAGCCAGACATGACTTCTACAATGTCTATTATGTCTCAGATTGGCCTGACCGCTTGTCCCAGACTGAGATTATTGTTCAGCAAGGGGACATAAAAACAGCAGATATTGTCAAAAAAGTCCTGGGACTAGGTAGAGTAGAAGCATCCTCTACTGGTCATCTCAAATCTGAGCTGACGATTAGAGTCGGTGAAGATTGGTTAGAGAGGGAGTTTTAGGCTTTAAGTTTTAAGGAGTCAGGTTCACAAGTGATTAGGGTGATTTGGCGACGCTTATTGGGACTAATTTTAGTTCTTGTTATGGCTTGGCTATGGGTGCTTTTATCGGCTACTCCTGCCTATGCTCAGGAGAATACAGTAAATTATGCCCTTACGGATTTGAGTTATCGTGACTTTTCCCATGGCAATTTAGTTCGTGGCGTATTTGCAGGCGCTGAAATGCGAGGCACAAACTTCCAAGGTGCTGACCTGAGTGGATCTATCTTCACCAAGGGAAATTTATTGAAAGCCAATCTCGAAGGTGCAAACCTGACCGATTCTTTGGCAGATCGGGTAATTTTAGACCAAGCTAATTTGACCAATGCTATTTTGACCGATGCAATTATGAATAGCACCAGGTTTTACGATGCCGAGATAACTGGTGCTGATTTTACCGATGCCTTGATTGACCGCTATCAGGCTAAACTGATGTGTGGCCGTGCTACGGGGGTAAATCCTGTAACTGGGATCTCCACACGGGATAGTTTAGGCTGTCGCTAGGCTGAAGGAGTTGAGCTGGGCTAAGGGGTTCCAGAGCAGGATGTCTTGTAATAATTCCTGATAACCAGCCACATTGGGATGGAGACCATCTGGAGATAGGTGTTGAGAGCACCAATCATAACCACGGGACGTCCATAAATCAAAAACGTCTAGATAGGGAATTTGACGCCTCAGACAAGCAAGGCGAGTAGCTTCTTTGTAGCAGTACTGGTCAGCATGAGTGTAGTAAAAACAATCGAGAAAGGGCATTTTCCTTTCATCCACTGGTACCATGCCCACAAATAGCACTGGACAGAGTTGCTGGGCTAGCTCAAGCAGATTGGCTAGTTCTTCCTGGAAACTCTCAAAATTAGTAAAATTCTTGCCATCGGGACGTCCCTTACGGGCTGAATCGTTAACGCCCACTGATAAAATAATGGCATCAGGTACACGGTTTCTGAGTTCACCACGACTGCGAAATTCATGCTCTAGTCGCTTGTGGACTTGGGTAACCCCATCACCCCGAACTCCTAAATTGTAGAGTACATGACCAGGACTATCGGGTAACATCCACTGACGTCGCAGTCGCTCTACCCAGCCGCCACCTTCTGGGTCTCCAAATCCATAGATCAGACTATCTCCGAGGACAACGAATTTCAGGGGAGTTCTTTGGCGCTGATGGAATGACTCAAAGCTAGGAGCGGCAAGTGTTTGCATAGACAAGATTTATTTAGTCAGATAATTGTTAACAACTCGACACACTCTTGATAGCTTAGCAATGGTATGATCTTTTGTATATGTAAAAGGTACATCTACCACAGGAGTCAATCCAAGTACTCTGACCCCTAAGGTAGCCCATCGATGCGATCGCATATACACTTCCCATATACACAACATAATCCCATATGCGCATCATCTTATTTACATACTTATTGACATATAAGTAGGCTGGGATAGTTTGGTAGAACTTCCCAGCCTGGGTTAGATATATAGTTTCGGTATAGTTAGTCGATTCGGTATAGTTAGTACAAATTGACTGTTCTTTCTTATTATTGTCATACATACCAAGCAATGTAAGTAGTAATCACGCAACTTCACAAATTCTTTCACTTTTTGATGGTATATTATTAACCTCAAGAAAAGTTTTATGACTTGTCTCAGGGGTAACCCCTAGTTTAGGAGTGAAGTATGCTAGGGTAGAGGGGGCGATACTGATTTTAACCAGAAAGCAACACATCATAAACCTTATGCTGCACAAAATCTATAACTTTGATTCAATGGACATTCTGCAACGGACGGAGCAGCTAGTAAGTGCAGCTTCTAATCGTTATCGGATAACTGTACAAGTGGCCAGCCGTGCTAAGCGCCGTCGCTTCGAAGATTTTGAAAGTCTAGATGAGCCATCAATGAAGCCAGTGCTGCGAGCAATTGTTGAGATGTCTGATGAACTGACGCAGCCAGAGATTATTGCGGACTAAGCTATAGTGCTGAGTGAGTCAGGGGGTTAGAGGGTCAGGGGCAAGAATAGTTCTTTCACCTAGTTTTATCCCAAGGTTGTGCAGGAATGTTCAATAGTCGTCTCTAAGCAATGTACAAGACTAATAGAATTAAACTAGCGCTAGGTTTAACTATTACTACTTTGACCAGTGGTTTACTATTGCTGTGGGAATCCTACGACCAAGCCCCCGGTGTCTTCCAGCTCCTAGGAGCACAGCCTGCTGTCGCCCAGTTTTTTATTCCCCCAGAGATTAGCAAGGTAGTATATCAGCGTTTACCGGATTTACCACAAGAGAACCAATACATTAGCAAAGAAAGCGGTGAATTAGCTGCCAATAATACCCTGGTTAACCGCTTAATTCGGTATCACGTCTATGGTAAAAAACGGTTGCCCAATTACCGTTTTGATTGGAAATTGACCATGGCTGACTATCTAGGTGCACACGATTACCTAGTAGCATCCCAGTATCCCAGTGGGAATACCTTAACCGAAAATCCCATGAAAGGGGATATTGCAGCGATAGAACAATTAACTCGTGCCGAACGGGATGCACTAGTAAGCGTTTTGGTCAGCATATTCAATCCCAATCGCACCGAAACTGTTGCACCAGAGTCGAGCACACAACCATCACCTGGGACACCATCACCTGCCACAACCTCCAATCCTACATCACCTGCGACAACCTCCAATCCTAGAAGAGGACTATCCTTACCTAAACCAGGAGATGCTCAGTTACTCAAACCTAATTGACTTGTCTGGTGAATTGGGCAGAATCACGTTAATGGAACGTCTTGTTAAACATGGAGAAGGCTGGCGTATTGGTTGGGATCCGGAGGCTCCTAACTATAAAGGTTTAGTCGGTGGCGAGGACTGGGCATTTGAGCTAACGGAGTCGGAGTTGAACGACTTTTGTCGGTTGTTGCTGCAATTAGCTCAGACTATGAGTGAGATGGCAAGTGAGTTGATGGACGAAGAGAAAATTACTTGTGAAGCAGAAAGTGATTGGCTGTGGATGGAGGTAGAGGGCTATCCTTCCGCTTATACCCTACGCTTGATTTTGAATCAGGGACGCTGTTGTGAGGGGAGCTGGGTGGCAACAGCGGTTCCAGGGTTGCTAGCAGCAGCTAAGTCCCTAAAAGTATTTTAGTTTAGTTGTTCAAATCTCGAATAGTGTGGTATAATAGATAAAGTTTTCCGGGGCGTAGCGCAGCTTGGTAGCGCACCACTTTGGGGTAGTGGGGGTCGTGGGTTCAAATCCCGCCGCTCCGATTCGGTTTTAAAATTCGCTAGGGTAGTCAGTCCCAATTTGTCACTGTTGTCTGATTAATGTGATCTGGACAAAGTATCTGTGAAAAACTAAAAAAGCGGCGTTGCATCGGGTGCATCTCATATTTGTAAAAAAGATCGGGAGTGTGGGGAGTTTGGGGCCCCTCACAGGGGTAGGTTTTTTACATTAGGGTAAAACATGGGGCGACCCAGAGGGAGAGGAAAAGGAAAACAACTTAGGTGCGCTTGACCTATTAAGAATTAAATTCGCCACGGGTCGCACCTGAAGAAGCGATGCAGCTTCGGAACAGGGGGTTTCCCCCGGAGACGAAACCTAAGACAGGGGAGCCTTTATGGTTGGTAGGCTATGCAGATGCATGGTTAAAACTTGAGGCGCGACCCCGTAATTTAATTCTTCACGCGGAAAGCGCGCCTCCATTGATTAAGGCTCCCCTGTCTTACGGTAACTTCAAACCACTCGCTATTGCATCAAGACAATGATGATTTTGAAGGACAAATTAAGTACATTTTCTTATCCCCCACACCCCACGCCCCACACCCCACACCTGAGGTCTTTGTAAAAAACCTACCCTTATGAGGTTAGGGGGGATTCCTCTTGCCTTGCGCGTAGCGCTATATTACTTCACCAATCAAATGGTTTATAGTCTTTCAGGAACACCCCATAGAGGCGCTCCCCTGCTAACCCGCGCACAATGGGATCATAAACCCGTGCAGCGCCATCAATCACATCAAGTGGTGGACGGAATCCTTGCTGACGGAGGTATTCACGCACAGGATGAGGCTTCTCGTCCGTAATCCAACCCGTGTCAACACTGGTCATATAAATGCGATCGCAAACATAATCCATCCCCACCGTTCGGGTCATCATGTTCAGTGCAGCTTTAGCCATATTAGTGTGGGGATGATAGGGTGTCTTATTACCATAGGAGAATTGACCTTCTACAGCAGAGACATTGACAATATAACGATCCTCGAAAGGAGATGCCATCAGTGACGGCTTCAAGCGGGAATTAAATAAGTAAGGTGCCATAGTCGTTACCAACCAAGCCTCAACCATCTCGATCGGCTCAACCTGGTCAAGTAAGAGTCGCCAGCTATTAACATGCCTCAAATCTAAGGGCTGACCCTCAATGTCAAGGACTCCATCCGGAAAGTTTGGATCCTCCTTGCTGCTCAGACAGAGCTGGTAAAAAGCGTTAAGTGCTGACTTCTTTACCAGAGCCTCTGATTCAGCTTTCACCCATTGCCTGGTTTGTTGATCCAGACTCTCCATCTCCCCTTGGACAAGAGCTTTGAAGTATGCAGGTGGGCGGCGAATGGTTTGGGCAGCATTATTGATAATAATATTGAGTGGGGGAGATGCCAGCAACTGATCGATAAATGCCATCACCCCACGCAGATCACGAAAGTCTAGCCCGTAGATTTCCAATCGCTCACCCCATACCTGTGAATCTTTCTCAGCCAGGTATCGACGGGCGGCATCTTTCGGGAATCGGGTGGTTACAATCACATGAGCACCGTCCCGTAGCATTTTGAGTGCAATGTGATACCCAATCTTAATCCGTCCACCCGTGACTAGCACTCGCCGACCCTGTAAGTCAGTTCGGGCGTAGCGCCGACTATAGTGTTCCGGGGCACAGTTAGGACAAAACTGGTGGTAAAAGTGATGTACACGTTTGTAAGGCTGCTTGCACAGGTAGCATAGCTGGGGAGTATAGAGTTGATCATGCTCAAGGGATACCCCTGCAGCCAGCTGGCGTAATCGTTCCGGCAAGGCTTCGCCATGAATCTGGGCGCGAGCGAGCAAAGCCAAGTCATGCTGACGGCGAGCCTGCTTGCGCTGGTGGCGACGCTTTTGTTTGAGTCGCTTCATCAGTGCTGAGGCCGCCCGTTCAATAGTCAACAGCTGTGGATTGTCACTGGACATCCTACCCGCTGCCTCCAGCACCCTCAGGCAAATGGCTAACTCCTGCTCATTGAAACTTGGGTGATGGGGTTGGGTAATATCCATAGTTGTATGTACTACACAAGCTGTACTACACAGACAGAATTCGGCGGGGGCGATTCAGCAAAGCCGACTTGTTCACAGCTTAGAAGGCTGGTGTGACTGCCTCTGCACTACGTTATGCGGATCAGGGGGGTTAGGTAACAGGATTTGGGAAATGTCGTTGTCAGTCAATGGTTGGTGAGCACTCAATCGCTAAAAACCTGCACCGGTTCTAGGGAGCGAACCTATAAGTCATAGCTTATGAGTGAGACAGCGATTGCTTTGGCACACCGTCAAATGGCTACGACACGACCTTTTGGGTTCCAATCAACCGCAAAATCTTCTCTATATCATCAGCAATCGACCGGAGTGCCGTGGTGATAGAAGAATAACCGTGGTAGCGTAAGATAGCGATGACTAAACTACGGTACATTGAGAGATTGCCAGGAGCATTACCAAATTGTATCCTGGAACTATCCTGATCAAGTACCACGTCCTTAACCCAATGTAAACGATTTTCAATTCCCCAATCACCACGAATGCCTTGGGCAAATTGTGCGGCATCGAGACATTTACTACTAATATAATAAGCGAGTTGTTGGTAGGGCTTACCTGCTCTTGTACCGATGCGTTCTAGTTTGACAAGACTAGCTAGACCTTGCCACTCGTCACTTATGCATATGATGTCATCAAAAACAGATACAGTTAATGTGGTGAGACGGTCACTTCTTTTTTCCCGGCTTATGTCAACACTTATGGGTTGAGTTTTTTGAGTGTTGAGTTTGATTTGTTTGTAGAGATTTTTGGGATTACCTTTCACAGCCATTACATAGTCGTTTCCACTTTCGACAATTAGTTTGACAGTTTTTTTTGACAGTGTAAAGCCTCAAAGCTCAATATTACTCCTTCTATCCCTAAATTGGCTAAAAGCAACGGCACAACGTCAATTTCACTACTTTTTTTATTACGAAATTGTTCTAGGGCTAGGGCTACTCCACAGCGACTACTGAAAACAGAAACTACCGAAACGAAGTCTTGATAAGCTTGAGCATAATTATTCACTGTCCCTTTGATACTTTTGCCATCAACTCAAGCACCAATCACCCTCTTGGGTAGGCACACCATCCCTAATCCAGTTGGTCAAAACTTGGGCTAATTGAGTAAAATCAATACTCATCATTACTCTCCGAAAAGTCGAGTAATAGGAAAACCCATTGGTGGTAAATCTAAGTTTTCGAGCAAGGCTTGGTGATGACGACGAGCAAAATCTTCCAAGGCTCGATAACCATAGCAATCGCTCATCGTTGCCATAATCACCAACAGCCAAATTAACCGCGTTTTCCTCTGGGAGCACGAAAATCTGGGAGCTGGGCTAACGCTTCGATCAGATTAGTTTTCATCAGGGAGAGGAACGAGAGTTCCATATTGAGTTCACTTTGATAGTTTACACTAGTTTCTGGCTACTCTAATTTTCTGTGATCACAATGAATTAGCCCTGCTTTTTTAAGGGGGATTTAGGGGGATCTCCGAGTTTGAAGACACGCCCTAGGGGTGGGTTCCTCTTACCTGCTCCCTGCTCCCTAAAACCCACGATTTTGTACAGCAACAGGCCGTCAGCCTTTGGCCAGGCTACGCGAATGGCTGACGGCTGACGGCTGACGGCTCACCGCTGAATGCTTAGCTAAGCTTGTGGTTCGGCAACTATTGAGCTAGCTGTACTAAAGTGAAAGTTAGTGTAATCACTGCTAACTTTCACCATGGCTAGAATTCGAGGTATAGGGTTGATTATCCAAGCCCTGATACCAGTTATTTACCTATTAGTAGTTATTCTAACCTTAGCCACGATTGTGCTGGATATCAACAGTCTTGTGGGTGGACCAGTACAAGAAATCGATAGCGCTCTGGTGACTATCAGTGGCAAATTCGAGCAAACGGGAAATGTTATTGGTAGTGCCATAGCACCGATTGGTGATCTAGATAAAAAACTGGCTAAAACGGTCGAAACAATTGATAGTATTCCTGAAGAAATAGAGCTTCCGACTATTCCGATTCCTGATGTTGAACTGCCGATTAAACCAAAAGTTAAATTGAGCAGCAGGGAGTTAAACAAGCCAGTTGTGTTCGTATTTGATATTCCCAAGATTCCTAAAGAACCTATTCTTAAGATTCCTAAGGTGCGAGTTGAGATTGAAAAGGTACCTGTTGCTTTACCTGATATTCCTGGGGTGAAGGTTAGTGTATCAGGACTAAAAGAAACGAAAGCCCTTTTAACTCAGAATGTTGAAATTATTGGCACTTTAAATAAAGTTATTGGTATTCTTCCCAATATTGAAGTGATTAGAGACCATTACCAAAGACTAATTGTTGGGGAGCAGGGGTTACTAGTAATTATTCAAAAAATTTGCCGTAATCTATTGGTTATGATCATCCTGTTGGCAGGGACTGTGCTACTTTCATTACCCTGGTTGGTTGTGAAATACATCAAGTGGGCTTCCCCTCAGCTAACTGCTGGATGGCAATTAATCAGGGGAGTATCTCAATAGGGAGCTTCGGAGCAGGTAAGATATAGCAATTATATATCCCATAAGGTACAAAGTGATCCCCCTAAATCCCCCTTAATAAGGGGGACTTTGAGGTTTAAAACCGTACCTCATAACTGCGATAAACGCTATAATAGAGGTAAGACGATGAGAGTTGATCAAAGCAGTGGTTTAAGGCAACGACTTAATGGTATAGTCATGATTATCTATGCCTTAATCCCGATTATCATAGTAGTGGTATTTTTGATTACTTTTTTAACAATTTTAAATGACATCAAGAGTCTGGTTACTGGCCCTTTAGTGGAAATCAATAACACTCTAGTGGAAGTGAAGGAAAGTACTCAAAAAGCCAAAGAGGAAATTGCTTCTATCATAGAACCGATCAAAACAATAAACGCAGAAGTGCAAGAAGCATTCGAGATAGTTGAACAGATTCCTACAGGAGTGAGTTTGCCTGATCTTGGCATACCAGATGTTAATCTTCCGGTGAAACCAGATGTCAACTTGGGGGGTGGATTTCCGCCTAAGGTGAATATCGAAATGAAAGAGGTTTCAGTGGCTATGCCTACTATTCCTGGGTTTGAAGTACCAGTGGTTGGTTTGCAACAGGTCAAGGCAGTTTTAAAGGATAATTTGGAAATACTTAGGGTTTTTAATACTATTGTCAGCGGTATTCCTAACCTCGATTCCCTTAGAGAAGATTCCCAAAAAATTGTAGCAGGGGTGCAGGAGTTGGTGAACGGAATTCATAAAATCGGGAGCAAGGTATTGGGGCTGATGATATTTAGCGCAATCATGGTGATACCCTGGTTAATTAAGTTATGTATTGCTCCCTACGCTACTTGGGCTTACGGTCAGGTCACCACAGGATGGGCATTAGTTCGTGGTCAAGTAACTGAATAAATCAGATGGGGAAATCTAAAGGAAAAATGCGATGCTCTAAAGAGCCGCTAAGCGAACGCTTTGGGTGCATCTCATTTTTGCCGTTTGACCAGATGGTGCGTTAGGGACGGACGCTGCTGGCGAATTCGTGAAACCCTTATTCTGCCGTAATCTGCTCCCCTCTCCCAAGGTTGGGAGAGGGGCTGGGGGTGAGGGCTGATCGGGCTTCTTGGTAAGTTCGCGAAATATTTCGCCAGCAGCATCGGGACGGAAAGCCTCTGATTTTCCGCCTCTTTGCGCCTTGAACAGTCCGTCCCGTAACGCACCACCAGGCTACTCCCTACTAGACCCTAATAAAACACTAATCAATCGATAAATATTTTAAAAAATAGTAAACAGTCAGCACTCAGCGGTCAGCCTTCAGCCTTCAGCCTTCAGCCGTCAGCTGATTTTATTCAAAAGCTGTTATCCTAGCGTGACCATAGGCTGATAGCTGATAGCTGATACGCGACAGGCTGATAGCTAAGAGCTTACGGTAAAATAACCAATTTAAATTGCAATTAACAAGTTTAAACTAACTAAGATGCGCATCGCTAAACGGACTAGACCTAGACAATTAGACGTAATTATCAAAGGGTCATCCCATAACCATTGGCGTGACCCTTATCATATAATGCTGACCGTTAATTGGCCAATGTTTTTCGGACTAATTGCGGTTTGTTATTTAGCTATAAACATCGTCTTTGCCCTATTGTACCTAGCTGGAGGAAATTGTATTGAAAACGCCCGTCCAGGTTCTTTTTTCGATGTCTTTTTCTTCAGCGTTCAGACCATGGCATCCATTGGTTATGGTGCCATGTATCCCGTGACCTCCTATGCTAATATCATTGTTACCATAGAAGCTCTAGTGGGTTTGATGGCTCTAGCTATGGCAACGGGACTAATGTTTGCCCGCTTCTCTCGCCCTACTGCCAGAGTCATCTTCAGTCGTAGGGCAGTGATTACGCCCCATAATGGAGTACCTACTCTCATGTTCCGCACGGCCAATGAACGGGATAATCGGATTCTGGAAGCTCAGCTCAGGGTAAGTTTGCTGCGCTATGAAGTGACCTTAGAAGGGGAATCCATGCGTCGATTCTACGACATGAAACTGTTGCGTAGCCAAACCCCTAGCTTTGGTCTAACTTGGACAGTGATGCATCCGATTGATCAAAGTAGTCCGTTATATGGGGAAACACCAGAGTCTCTCGCTGAAATGGAAGCTACACTTATTATCACCCTAGTCGGTATTGATGAAACGGTTTCCCAGACTATTCACGCTCGTCACTCCTACACCGCATCAGAAATTTTGTGGGATAGGCGTTTTGTCGATATGTTTCATAGGAAATCAGACGGCAGTAGAATTATTGATTATAGCCACTTTCATGATATTAAGTAATAGAAATTTATAGGGTTTTAGAACTGCTACATAATTAATAGCTCTGAAATACCAACCTGACGTATCTTCTCTAACTCGATCAGCCTGCGATTAGCTTCTTGACATTCCTGCCAATAGTATTGCTTACGTTGCCAATCATTACTAAGGTCAATTTTTTGCCATTGCTCTAAACAATAGCGCCGATGTTTTTCCAAGGCTACTATTTCTAGAGAAGCTGCTGCTGCCTGTATTACCATCGGGGCTCGCAAAATATCTTCTGTACAGGTTTCGTCAAGATGAAATAGATGGGCGACTTGAGTCATTTCCCTAGGAAATTGTAAACTCCGGTCTTGTAAACGGGAGATTAGCTGTTCAGGGGTGGTAGTGTAAAATTGTGTCCCTATCCCTTGCAGTTCAATAATTTGTTGCCACAAGAATCGATGATGAGAAAGACTAAACAGTAAATCTCCCTGGTCTAGAGTATCAATAATTGTTTGTCGATACTCCGGACAATGTAAATAAATCCGTAATAGTAAGGCTTCGGCTCGTTCTAAAAGGGTACGTTCTTTACCAACAGGTAGGTTTGAGTCTTGATTACCCTGTTGTTTGGTTTTCTTTAACCGAGGTGGGGATTTCTTAAAGGCAGCTCTCAGGGGTTTTTGGAGTTGAGTTTGGAAATTTTCGATGTATAGAGATACTAGTTTCCCTTGTCCTTGACTGAGAATTTGAGCACAGTAGTTAATATAATAAGTGAGCTGATTAATGTCCTCCAGTTGCTTGAGTAACTTAACCATAGCTTGGGCGACTTGCTGAAATTGATCGGCTTGTTGGAGGTCTTTGCCAATCAGGAGTTGATTAATCTGCCAATCCAGCCACAAGGGAGCATTGAGCAACAGTTGTCGGTATTGTTCCGTAGCGTCAGGAGCAGATTTTAGGAATTCATCGGCATCTTTGCCATCAGGTAGGTTGAGTACCCGTAGCTGGACAAGCCCTTGGTAAGCTAGGTTAGCAATTTCTCCAATAGCTCTTTGGGCAGCAGTGGTACCAGCAGCATCCGCATCAAAGTTGAGCACAATTTGCTTCGATTCAGTATAGCGCGATAGTTGCCGGACTTGATCTAAACTAAAAGCGGTACCAAGGGAGGCGACTATATTAGTAATTCCTGTAGCATGGAGTGCGATCGCATCAAAATATCCTTCCACCACTACAGCTTGGTCTTGCTTGGTAATGGAATTACGAGCTTTATCTAGGGCAAAGAGGGTTTTACTTTTATCAAACAGGGGAGTTTCTGGAGAGTTGAGGTATTTCGGTTGCTCATCCCCGAGACTTCTAGCACCAAAGCCAATTACTCGACCTTGGGTGTCGTGGATCGGAATCATAATGCGATCGCGAAAGCGATCATAATACCCACCATTGTCCCTAGGCTTAATCAATCCCGCTTGCTCAACTAGCTTAACTGGCTTCCGTTTGTGTTCCACCAGATAACGGTAGATGGTTTGCCAACTAGCTGGAGCATACCCTAGCTCGAAAGTAATGATGGTTTCCTCACTCAGACCCCTTTGACCGCGCAAGTACTCTAGGGCCTGCTGTCCTTGGGGTTGTCTGAGGGCATGTTGATAGAAAGCTGTGGCTAAGGCCAGAATCTCGTAGAGTTGCTCTTGTAGAGAAAGTTGCCGTTGTAATTGCTCCCGCTGTTCCGGTTGCAGGGTTTGGACTGGCACCTGGTAGCGCTGTGCCAAATCCAGCACCACATCCGAGAAGGAGTGCTTGCCAATCTCCATCAGGAATTTAATCGCATTCCCTCCAGCTTGGCAGCCGAAGCAGTAATAGAGTTGTTTAGAGGGACTGACAGTGAAACTGGGAGTTTTTTCCTCATGGAAGGGACAGAGACCGACATGGTCTCTGCCACGCTTACGCAATACCACATGCTCCGAGATCACATCCACAATGTCAGACCGTTCCTTAACTGCTTCAATAGTGTTTGGGTGTAGCCGTGGAATGTTCATTGCTGGATTACGTGGTTACAATCGGTCAGGGTGTTCTTTATTGTCCCACCATACTCAAACCCTAAAAAACATGCCTGAGGTTTAGTGCCATTGCAGTATGACGACTGTGGGCAAGACTTGACACAAGATGCTGTTTCAGATCTTGGTCAAAAAGTCAAGATCCATGGGATCTGTTTTTAGCCAGTTGATCGGTGAAAGGCTACTAACACTACCCCCAAAGAATTAGGATTAATGACCCGACAGCCACACGACCAATTTGCGAAACAGTATCTCACGGAGTTGCTAACACCTCATGGTCAGGTGCAAATCAGCCGGGAAGTAACCAGTGAAGTTCGTCAAGTCGATATTTGGTTTCTACCAGCACCTTCGACATCCACACCACCCCAGGTTTTAGGATTGCTCGGTCAGATGGCATCAACTGCCTGTTTATTGGAACCGTTCCGCAATGCCACAGGGATCATGGCGGTGCGTAATTGTCTGCTAAAGTTGTTTGCCCTGTATGGTGAGCTGCAGCGCCAGGCACGACGAGAGGTGCGACCCGTGGCGAATTTAATTCGCCAAGGTCAAGCGCACCTAAGAAAAATTCTGTCAGTGAAACCGACTTGACCTGTTTATGGATTCTGTCTCCTTACTGTTCAACCAAGCTGTTGAATGGTTTTGCTGCCAAACTTAATGATTCCGGTAATTGGATTGAGGGAGTCTATTTTTTGCCTGAGTTGTTCAAGACAGCCCTGGTGGCCATTAACCAGCTACCGGTTACAGAAGAAACCCTCTGGTTGAGAGTTTTGGGACGCGATCGCGTAGCGTGCGCGTAGCGCAATCGCACTCAAACCCAAGCCATTAATGAGTTGGTAGCACTACCGGTCGGACACCCTTTACTAGGGGACGCGCAAGTCGAAAGCCCCGCGTTTTTAAACCGGGTCAGAAGTTACCGCAAGAATAGGGCAGCCTTTACGGTTGGTCGGCTATGAGCAAAAGGGTTAAAACTTTATAATTAAGGCTGCCCTATTCTAAGGTTTCGTCTCCGGGATGAAGACTCGCAGCGACTTTAGTCGCCGAGTTGACAATACTTTAGCGCTATAGTATAATTCAAGCATAGGGTACAGGCTGAAAAACCGAGGCTGAGCCGGGAGAGAAACCCGTAACTTATTGACCTTAAAGTAGTAATGCCCGGAGGGTAGGGAAAGTCCTCCTTAAAAACCCAACCATCAACTAACAATTGGTGTGTGAACCCAGCAAGAAAGATAACACTTTGAAAAAAAATGGTACGGCGGGGCACGCCGAAACCAAGTGAAACAGGGAAGCAAGGGACTTTATAAGGCACTTCTCAAAAAGTAACTAAACGCTATCGCGAGACCAGCCCGCTGGGTCTTTCGTAAACTGAACTAGAATCTTGGTCTTGACGGGATATTGGTTTAGGTATTGCCGCAAGGATACGGAGGTTTAAGGCCGGTCGTAGATCTAGGAATCCCCGCGTCTTTAGACCGGGGAGTGTCAAGAGGCAACATCTTAGAGATTCTGGCCAACTGGCGCATCGCTTTCTTATCCCCCACACCCCACACCCGGTCAACCCACACCCCACACCTGAGGTCTTTGTTAAAAACCTACCCCTGTGAGGGGGTTAGGGGTGGGTGCCAATGCCCTTGCGCGTAGCGCTATAAAAGCTGACTGCTCAGAAGCTGATCGCTGAATTATTACAGCTAGAGTGTATCTGTTTAACCATTTAAAGGTAACTTGTCAACTGCTATTTCTTCCTGATTAAATTAATTTTTTTTAAAAGTTTTGCTAGATCAATAAAAATCTAGTAAATCCCCAAATTGTTCACAAAATATTAACAAAATTAAAGTACCATTATAAGTGGATACTTACTTTATTTTTAGATATTTTTGGCTCCTTACTATTTCTAGCGTTTATCGCAGTTATGAGGTACAGTATTTTTTGACGTTGATTCCCTGTTTTGATGCAGCGCATCCCGATTACCGATTACCGATTACCGATTACCGATTACCGATTACCGATTACCGATTACCGATTACCGATTACCGATTACCGATTACCGATTACCGATTACCGATTACCGATTACCGATTACCGATTACCTAAAATCCCGAAATTGTGTACCTCATAGCTATGATAATTGCTATCCACGACACAATATAAGTAATTAACACAAGCATTGGTCACGAAAAAAAAAGCCTCTGTAGAGATGTTATGAATAACGTCTCTACAGAATATATAAGACTAGATAAAGTCTCTACTCTGTTTATTAATCAGGGATTGCATACATTCTATGAATGCTGATGTTACCGCTGACCGCTGATAGCTAATAGCTAAATATTCGTTGGTTTTAAAACCAATACAAAACCCTGATATGACTATAGCAATCCTAAATCATTTTAAAAATAACTGGACTTCTGAAAAACTAGCTCATTCTCCATTAAAATCTGCCTTATGCCTTCTGCATACTGCCTGAAAGCAGCCCATTTATTTCACGAATAAGATAGGATTACTAGGCTCTCCTAGAGTGGCTAGGATAAATTAGTACAAAATAATCGCCATAGTTTTTGCTTAGTAAGCTCTTGAGTAATTTAAAAATGCAATTTTAATAAAAGCGATGCAGAGGTGCGACCCGTGGCGAATTTAATTCGACGACTGTAAGGGCACCTAAGCGGTCTTGGGGGTTTACCCCGGAGACGAAACCTTAGACAGGGGAGCCTTTATGGTTGGTAGGCTATGCAGATGCATGATTAAAACTTATTGATTAAGGCTCCCCTGTCTTACGGTAACTTCAAACCACTCGCTATTCCATCAAGAAAATGTATTTTTAGTTGATTGAATCCCTTGCTATTTAAGGGGTTAAGCTCATTTAAACTACTAATTTACTATAATCAGTCTAGGAGAGCCGATTACTATAGTTATTTTTAAAGAGAAACGTAGGTATATGACAAATCTAATCATACGTCCCATATACGACATCCAAGGTAAAGGTCATATCTCACCATTTGTTGGTCAGTCTGTCACAACTACAGGTATTGTGACTGGGGTAGCGAGCAACGGCTTCTACCTACAAGACCCTTATGGAGATAATAATAATGCTACCTCAGATGGAATTTTTGTATTTACTAATTCTACTCCTACGGTCAGAATCCGTGACAAGGTGCAAGTGAGTGGTGATGTCCAAGAATTTCGGCGTAGTAACCGTTCCGATGACTTAACCCTGACTGAAATTACTAACCTGACTAATATTAGGGTCTTATCATCGAACAACCCTTTACCTACTGCGGTGGTTATCGGTGAAGACCGTACAGTACCTACAGAAATTATTGATGATGATGGTTTAACTGACTTCAATGAAGCTACTGATAGCATTGACTTTTACGAAAGCCTAGAAGGGATGCGGGTGCAAATCAATAATGCTGTAGCGGTTGCTCCCACTAATAGGTTTGGTGAAATTTGGACGGTTCCAGGTGATGTCAATCCTACTGGTGTTAATAATCGTGGTGGCATTACCATTAGTGACGGTGACTTCAATCCAGAGCGAATTCAGATTGATGACACTCTATTCAATGGCATTTCTCCTACAGTTAATGTCGGTGACCAGCTCGGTACTGTAACAGGGGTACTTAGCTACAGTTTCGGTAACTTTGAACTCCAGTCTACTGAACCAATTAGTGCTACATCAGGTAACCTAACGCCAGAGATAACGAATTTAGTCAGTAGTGCCAATCAACTTACCATTGCTAGCTTCAATGTCGAAAACCTCGACCCCAATAGTCAAGATGGGGATGATGATATCGGTGATGGTAAATTTAATGCGATCGCATTTCAACTGATCAATAATCTCCAATCCCCCGATATCATTGCTCTGCAAGAGGTTCAAGACAATAACGGAACTATAGACAATGGTAATGTGGATGCTAGGGAAACCTACGAAACTCTGATTAATGCCATAGTTGCTGCTGGTGGACCTCAGTACTCCTTCTTTGATATCCCCCCTGTGGACCGTCAGGATGGGGGTCAACCTGGTGGTAATATCCGCGTCGGTTACCTCTACAACCCTAACCGAGTTACCATCAACACTGATTCTGCTCAACGTATTGGTGTTGGTGAGACGGCTTTCGATAATACCCGCAAGTCTTTGTTGACGGAGTTTGAGTTTAACGGTGAAACCATCTCTGTTATTAATAATCACTTTTCTTCCAAGGGTGGTAGTGACCCTCTCTTTGGTGAGAATCAACCACCACAAAACGGTCAGGAGCAGAAACGGAATCAGCAAGCTCAAATCGTTAACGATTTTGTCGATACCATTCTGACTAATGACCCTGATGCCAATGTCCTAGTGCTGGGAGACTTCAATACGTTTGATTTTGAAGAACCACTGGAAACTCTAAAAGGATATCACAATTCAGTGCTGACCAATCTGACGGAAACGTTACCAGAGGATGAGCGTTACACATTTATTTTTGAAGGGAACTCTCAGGCACTTGACCATATTTTGGTCAGTGATCACCTAGTTGATGCTGGTGCTGAGTATGACATTGTCCACGTCAACAGTGAGTTTGCTGACCAAGCTAGCGACCATGACCCAATTTTAGCTCGCTTTACCTTACCTGAGCCAACTATTATCAATGGCACCGCAGGTAGTGATCAGCTGACTGGTACTGATAACAATGACATTATCACTGGTTTCCAAGCTCGAGATTTGCTCACTGGTGGTGGTGGTAATGATCAGTTTGTCTACACCTCACACCGAGATGCTGGCGATCAGATCACCGACTTTGAAGTGGGAAGTGACAAAATTGTTCTTACTGAGTTATTTAATAATAACGGAATTACAGTTGCTAATTATGATGATGCGATTAATCGGGGCTTTCTGAGTTTTGCTTTACAGGATAATTTTGCTGTTGTTTTGTTTGACCAAGATGGCTCTGATGACAGCAATTATCAAGGGGTATTCAGGGAATTAAAACAAGAATTTCCGTTCCCTTTTTTAAATACTAATTCAGATGGAAGTCAGATATTTCTCCTTCTGGAAAATGTTGATGTTGTTGAGCTACATGATTCTAGTAATTTTGTGATATAAAAGGTTGAAGGTTAGTTTGTTGAAGGTTAGTTTGTTGAAGGTTGGGAGGTTGAAGGTTGGGAGGTTGAAGGTGAGTTGCTTGAAGGTTAAAGGTTAAAGGTTAGCAGGTTGAAGGTTAGGAGGTTGTTCGCGTAGCGTGGCCAAAGGCCAAGGTTATTTGGTTGAATAATCTTTATCCTGTTCCAAATAATGTTTAAGATTTTTGAGCTGATTTTCGGTGCTTATCAAGGGCTACAATAAATCCCGCTACTGTTAGATTTGGTGTTAGCATTCAGCTATAGCGCGTGTCGCGTATCAGCTTATGGGTTAGGTCCGATGGGTCGAAGCCTGTGCCACGCTACTGTTCCCACCTCAAGCAGCGTGGCCACAGGCCAAGGGTGCCCGTAGCGCAATCGCTGCTTTTCAATAAAAGAGGTAAGCATTCGTTTAATCTTGAGTTATGGGAAGCTGACGGTTGACAGCTGACGGCTGAATGCTTACGATTTGGTAGTCTACTCAAAAGACCTCTTGCAAAACTCCAAAACTATTGCCGACTCCCGACTCCCGACTCCCGACTCCCGACTCCCGACTCCCGACTCCCTACTCCCTACTCCCTAAAACCTAAAACCTATCATTTGCGCCAAGACAAACGAACAGGCATTTCCGAGCGTGGCATCAATTCTGGGATCTCATTGGTAGCTTTAAACCTTGCCATGCACTTACCATACCAGTTAGCTCCTGGAAAAGCCGTTAAACCATGAGCAAACACACTAATCAACACAGTTACTACCATAGTACTAAACATCACTTCAGTACCCTGAATTCCATCCCCCTCTAAAATTAGTAAACCATACAATATTGAAGCCACTCCCCTCGGTCCAAACCAGCCCAAAAATAAAATAGTATACCAACGCAACTTCATACCAATCACACTAATAGCAACCCCTACCATCCGAGCAATGGTCAGAGTAGCAATGGCGTACAATCCCATCTGCCAACTAACCCCATCCAGAGCAGGAAATACCATCATTGAGCCATAAATCATAAAAATCAGCAGCACCAGCAACTGTCCCTCTGCTTCTCCAAACTCATACAAACAATCACAAATTGATGGAGCTGTATTCCCTAGGGTCAAGCCAGCACAAAACGCGGCAATAAAACCATTTCCCCCCACTAATTCTGCGATCGCATAAGCGCATAACGAGAGTCCTAATACCGATAAATCTTCAAAACTATGAGTAATCCACTTGCGGCGAACACTCTGTGACACCAACCAACCGCCAATATAGCCAACTGCTACCCCAACGATTGGCCCGAGAATCACTTGCATAGCAGCAAAGCGAAACCAAAAGCTTGCTGTTCCCGTCCCTTCCATTGTTCCAGCTAAGGAAAGGAAAATTAATAGAATCGGTAAACAAATACCATCATTCAAACCACTTTCAACATTGAGGGATTGACGAATACAAATTGGCACACGAGGACTGCTGACCACCGCTTGTCCTAAAGCAGCATCAGTGGGAGCCAGAATTGTTGCCAACCCTGCTGCTTCCCAGAATTCTAAGCTACCTCCAAGCAACAGTACTGCCAAAATTGTTCCTAGGATAATTGTCAGCGGTAGACCAATACCTAACAGACGTACCGGTAAATTGTAGTCTCGACGCAACAGTTTAAGATTAATCCGAGAAGCATCAGTGAACAAAACCAGAATCAACGTAAATTCAGCAATTATCCGAACAAGCTCATGCTCTACCTCCAGATTCAATAAACCCAACAATTGCGGACTCAATAAAACTCCAAATATCACAAAAGCCATCGGTGGCGTAATCACACTTTTCTCAATGCGCCCAGAAATTAAACCAAAGCCGAGGATAAATAGAGCAATAATCGCAAATAGTTCAGTGTTCATGGAATTTATCTAAATCCTGAGTGTGTCAGTGCTATACCAAAGGGAACAGGGAACAGGGAACAGGGAACAGGGAATAGGAAAAAAATTCTGTGTACCTGATAGTTATGAAAAGTACTGATAGCTGATAGCTGATAGCTGATAGCTGATAGCTGAATGCTGATAGCTGAATGCTGATAGCTGAATGCTGATAGCTGAATGCTGATAGCTGAATGCTGATAGCTGAATGCTGATAGCTGATAGCTGAATGCTGATAGCTGAATGCTTAAGTTACAAAAGTCTGCTTTTGCCACCCAAGCCAATCAGCCAGATCACAACAAACAACCAGTGAATGACTACAGCTGTCCAGATGGAGCCACTTTGAAGATAAGCAATAGTACAAATAATTCCCAAAAGTGTAGCTAGGAATAGAAAAATAGGTTTAAAAAATGTTTCCATTGCCGCCGGATAGAAGGTGATAGCATTCAGTGGATGATAGATAACAAAAATGACTAAACTGACTGTAGACCAAGCGGATAGTGAAATTAAGGAAGGGTTTTCTGAGGGATGAGGTAATAATAAAACCCGGAAAAATATTTCTTCAAGTATTGCTGGGGTAAACAGAGCAGTTATCATAATCTTTCCCACTAAATACCAAGAGGTTTTGACATTAACAGCACTTACATCAGTTTTCCTGAATAAAGGAGATAATGGGGGATTATCAATAGTAAGTAAGTTCTGATCTAGTTTTAGAAAGCCGTTCCGGAAACCAATCGGTAAAGCAATTAAACCATAAATCACGATTAAGATAACTACAATTACCCAAGCTTGACCATCAGGAAACGTTAATATCCCAGCCATCAAGCGCTCGGTAACTCTTTCAGCAAATTTGGCTAACATCTCCATACTGACATCTCTAGAACTAGTAACATCCTTATGTTACTAGGTAAGCATTAGCTGAATGCTTACATTCATACTCCTTTAAACCCAAATTCCATTTCTTTCATCGATTCTGCCACAATGATAGTATCAGTTTTAGGAAGTTTGCGAGAAATACCAATTTGATTCAGGACAATGCCGCCAATAATTACAGCACCACCAATATACTGAGCTATTGTTGGTACTTCTGATAGAATCAAGTAAGCTGCTAAAATGCCCGCTACCGGACTAAAGGAACTCGCCAGAGAAACATCGGATGCAGTAGTAGTCTTCAAACCCTTAAACCAACAGAGTTGACCTCCTACTACAATCACAGCCCCATAGAGCAGCATCCATTGCCAGACAAATGGTGATAAAGCATCCATAAAATGACCTACTCCAAATAACTTAATCACCGCAACCAAGAAAATGACCGTACCTGTAGCAGTTCTGAACACGGTAAAGATTCCCAGAGGGATTTGGCGCAGCTTGACTTTACTAATAATGGTAGAAATTGCTAATGCGATCGCTCCTGCTGCTGCCATCAATTCACCGACACCAATCCTAAAGCCTCCACCCATATTAATCATGTTTTCCTGGGGAGGCTGAAGCACAATAGTCAGGATTACACCAATAAATGAAATAATCGCACCAGCTATCACCCAACGATTTACCCGTTCTTTGAGAAGTAAAACCGACAAAGCCAAAGCAAGAGGAGGCTCAATGCGTCCAATCAGCACTACATTATTAACAGCAGTGCGCTCAAGAGCGATAAATATCAGAGATGGTGCCAGTGCTCCTGACAAAACTGCAACACCTAGTAACCCTAACCAATCTGTTCCAGAGAGTTGTCTGAGGGCTCGAAAATTCCACTGTCGTCCATAAATAGCAATCAACGCTAGCAACGCGCAGAGATTGCCAACAAACAACACATTACAGAAGGAAATAGGATTTCTACCATCAATTAAATTATCTGCACCCAGGTCAGTGAGCTTACGAATGACCGAATTCGCTGCTGCAAAAATCAGGATAGCGATCAATAAGTAACCACGCCCTGGAATCCGATTCAACCAATCTGTTGTTTTAGCAATGAAACTTGACATAGACGTTGACAATAGCAAAGTTTCAATGAATCATATCATGTCCAGTGGTGCGCGGTAGTTTTATAGTCGAAGGTTTTTTGGGTAATAGGTAATAGGTAAGCATTCAGCCGTTTGGAAGATCTGAACTACGGTCAAATACTCCAATATTGTCTAAGCCTAAAAATCCCCCTTCAAATACATTGTTGCCGTCGAAATCTTTGCGGTTAACCCACCAAGTAAAGTTCAGCAGAAGTTTTTGAAAGACCCGTTCTAAAAACTGGCGATCGCCTGTGCCATGGAACTGTTTTTCCAGCTTATAAACTTGCCAGGTTGCCCACCCATGCACGGGAGGATTAACATCTGAAAAGTTCCATTCATAGGCGGGAATTTGCCCATTGGGATGCATATACCACTCCCGCGTCATTAAGTCAAGTTGATTCTTAGCAAAATCTGGATCAATCATTGCTAAGGGGATGCAGTGGAATGCCAAATCCCAGGCTGCAAACCAGGGATATTCCCATTTATCGGGCATCGAAATAATATCTGCATTGTTGAGATGATTCCATTGCTGATTCCTGACTTTGAGACGTTCTGGTGGAGGTGGCGGTTGATTGGGGTCACCCTTGAGCCAGGTTTCTACGTTGTAGTAATAATACTGTTTACTCCACAACAGTCCTGCGAAGGCTTGACGCTGAATATTACGCTGATCATCATTAATTCCGGGTGGTGCGATCGCATGGTAAAACTGATCCGCTTCTGAGCGACGGGTGGCAATAATCCGTGAAAACTCACTGCCAAAGGGTTGGGGGATATTGGGAGCATCACTCAGCCACAGCTTAATCACCCGAGTCTCCCCAGCACCAATAGTAAATCGGTAATGAGGAGCCACTTTTGTGCCGACTTTGCTAGGATTGACAGCATTCTTTTGACACTCCCCGCCCTATAAGAGCGGGGATTCTTAGTTCTACGACATGCCTTAAAATTAGTTATCCTGAAATGCCTTACTTAAGCCAAATATTCGTCCAGAAGAACCAAATATTGAGCCTAATTTAACTAACCCCAGTGGGCTTGTCTCCCTAAGCGTTGGGATTGCCCGTTCCCGTGTGCCCCACGGTACGTTATATACTTTAAATTTGTACTTTACTGGTTTTCGGTGTCTGTTAAGACCCATGGGTTTTGGCGAGGTTTTTCGCTCCTCGTGTACTAGTATCGCAAAACGCTCGTTGTTTTTAAATTGGCAGTACCGACTTTTCCTGCCTGTACTAGGCTACATGTTTATTCTATCACACTCTACTTAAAAGCCGTCGAAGGAAGGACGGGGCTTGAAACCCATTTTTTTTGGTCAATCCTGGCAAACTAATCATGGTATCTGGCCCCCAATCCCCAAACCAAGGGTAGCCTGCGATAATCGTTTTATCATCAGGTGCATCTGCTAAAGGGCGGTTGACAATAAATTGGTCAGCCGCCCATACTAATTGCCGGATCCAACTGGGGGTAGTTTTGAGATTGTGGGCAGCATCCCAACGGTTGATTAACTGCTGCTGGTATTGATAATGAGCGTCTAAGGCTGTGTTGCCATCAAGTTCAGGATGTTCTTCAGTGCTGACCACCAGAGTCAGGGATTCCCCAACTTTAAGTTGGGTCTCAAAGGTTGCGACATGGAGATGATCTTCGCGATCGCTTAATCCACGATTACGATTCAAGGGGAGCTTGAGAGCAGCAATCAGCAATCCATGATAACGTCGGGTAACTAGACCAGCTATCGTCCCTGATGCGTAGCCTCCAATTCCATTGGTAACTAGCCATTCCCGTGATTCTCCTGTGGGTAGATTACCGCAAATTTCTCGTCCCAAGTCATTACTCATTAGTCATTGGTCATTGGTACTTGGTAAGTAAGCATTCAGCTATCAGCGTGTCGCGTATCAGCTATCAGCTAGAAGTAAAGGCTTGTGGCCACGCTACGGGAAAAGTTTATGCCCATAGCGTACGCTACTAATGGTGATTTTGAATAAAATAAGCTGACGGCACCTCAAGTGTAAGCATTCAGCTATCAGCGTGTCGCGTATCAGCTTATGGGCTATGGGCAAGCTACGGAACTTTTGAATAAGTGATGCACCAAGGTCTTCGGGGAAAACCCCACTCGCTATTGCATCAAGACAACTGGTAAGCATTCGCTTAATCTCTTTTACGGAAAGCTGTTCGCGCAGCGTGGGCCAAAAGCCCACGGCTGACCGCTGACCGCTGAATGCTTACCCTCAAGTAGCGTGAACCATTCGCGTAGCGTGGCCTTTTGGCCAAGGCTGACCGCTGACCGCTGACCGCTGAATGCTTACCTTGGTAATTTTGGGAATTGTTAAGAGGATATCTCCCAAGTTTTTTGATACTGAATTTTGCCCCCCTAGCCCCCCAACTTTGGGGGGAACAAGAGTCAATTTGCTTCTAAAAGTCCCCCAAAATTGGGGGACCAACGGGGGCTTGGATGTAGCAAATGAGACTTCTCAGACAACCTCTAAGTTAAAATTGGTACTTGGTAAGTACCAATTTTAACTTAGTTTAAGTGAATTTAAATTAGTTTAAATTAATTTAAAGTTATTTGTTCATGGCAACAATTTCCGCAATATCCATAGAGCAAATCATCACAGCAGTGTCCTCAAAACTGACTAAGTTAAGATGATCCGGATTATCTATCAACTGTTGTGCTGCTAAAAAGCCAGCAATTGTCCAGGTTTGAAATTTCCTAGCTTTCTTGCCAATCAGGCGACCATCTTTACCATCATAGTACTCTGGCCAGTTATCCTGAAGCAGGCATTGGGAAGCAATTGTTAATGCTTGACGGGCCAGTTCAGATTTCCCAGTTTTTTGTGCTGCTGCTGCCAATTCCCACAACAAGAAGGGCCAACTCCCCCCATTATGGTAAGACCAAGGAGTATTTTTGGGATCACAACCTGTGATAATTTGCCAATCGCGACCTTCCAAAGCCGGAAAACAAACTTTCATGGGCATTTCTCCCACTAAATCCTGCCACTGTTGCTCGATCAAGTTCATAATGGCTTGGGATTGTTCTTCAGTAGCTAGGGACGTAATAATTGCCATTAAATTACCTTGGGCAAAAAAGCGAAAATCCATCCGTCCTGGTCCAAGGTTACCAACAAAATATCCCCCTGAATCTGGCAACCATTGCATTAGCCAATCAGGAATAGTATCAGCATAGATATTAAACTTATTGATTGCCGATTCACCGAACTCTTCCACATTGTAGCGATAGATTTCCTTGAGGCGGTCTAAATTCAACCAATAGTAATTCCGAATATGATAAGTTAGATGACCCAAGCGCTCCTTGACCACAGGAACATAATCATCCTCTGGCAACAACAACTCACTGGCCGCCTGCAAGGCAGTGTAGAATAGGGCTTGAATATCCAACGGATAGCCATCAACTCCCATGCGTCGGTCAATCATGAAGGCACCATCGGGAACCAACATCGTGGGAAACAGATCAAATCGCTTAGTCAGACACAGATCTAGAACTAATTTGATTCCCCGTTGGAACCTTGTCTGGTGGGCAAGGGCTTGATCACCAGTTGCCTTAACATAAGCCCTTAACACCAGCAGCCACCACAAGCCAGAATCTACTGGAGCAACTCGTGCGATCGCATGTTCCCCAAAATCCGCCCCTAAATACTCCTGTTCCTTCTTATGTATCACTTTAAAGCTAGCTGGCATCAATCCAAGACCCGCCTTAAAGCAATCCATATGCTTTTCACGGCTTTGAAGCCCTAGGGTTTCGATCAGGAAATTGCGCACAATTTCTCCTTTGCCCCTCATCAGCAATGCCATAGCCGACACCGCGAAATCCCGCGTAAAGCACTGGTCATAATTCAGGGCTTCCATATCCGAGTCTTTCGACGCTACTGTGCCCACGGGATGACCTTGATAATCGATAATCGAATCTTCCAGCGCTTGCCAAGCTGCATCGATCAGATTACCTTCGCTTACCATATAAAACTTCTCCTTTAAGTTGTCCATGTGGTTGATGCTAGCTTAACTGCATCATGAATCTTACACAAACCTAGACATTTGGTCTGATGTTCAATTCCTGTTTCATCCTAGGTAGTCGGCTACTTCTAGTCCACAGGCGTTTGATCGATTGCCATCGACAGTGTTCTGTTACCGGGTTCCCAACGCTCTATGTTAATCGCTGCGTTCAAATCCCGGTCTTCAATGTTTCCACAACTGCCACACACATAAACTCGTTCCCTCAACGGCATATCCTGTATGTGGTCACACTTGTGGCATGTTTTTGAACTGGGAAACCACCTGTCTACCAGGGTTAGTTTGAACCCGTGGAATTCTTGCTTGTAGGTCAGCAACTCTGAGAACCGATAGAATCCCAGTAAGGCGATGGCTTCAGCTAACTTGTGATTAGCCAGCATCCCAGACAGGTTCAAGTCCTCAATCTTGATTTCTTGATAGGTCTGCGCTAACCTGGTGGTTTCCTTTTGCAAAAAGTCCTCTCTGATGTTCCCAATGTGTTTGTGTTGCTTCCTCAGTCTTTGATAGTATTTCTGAGCATTCTGACTGGGTTGGGTCTTGGTCTGACCGTTGCCTAACACCTTTTTACGATTGCGCCACTGTAGCAACGATTGCTTGATTTTCGCTTTCTTGATCGATTTGGGCATTTCAATCTTGGTGCGATCGGACAAAGTCGCAAAACACTTAACACCTAGGTCAATTCCGACTTTTTGCTGAGTGTGTTTCATCGCTGGCATTGGGCAAGCATCGACAAAGAACGATACGAACCAGTTATCTGCTTCTCTTGAAATGGTAAATGTTTGGGAAATGCAATCGTAAGGAATAGCCTCCTTTAATCTGAACGTCCCCATTGTTGGGATGTTGATGGTCTTCCCAGCTTTTACCAGCCGTTTTCCGTTTGAATCATCAACGGTAAAACTGCACTGATGGCGTTTCTTCTTGAATGTAGGCATTTGAGCTTTAATCTTTGGGTCACGCCACCAACTAAAGGCTTTAGCTAGATTCCGAAACGCATTTTGGTAAATCCGAGCTGGATACTTATTGCACCAAGCAAAATCAGGATTCTTCTTAGTCACATTGGTGAACACCTTCTTAATTGTGTTCAACCTCTTGGAATCGGAAGCTCTGATGTCTTCAAACTCCCATGATGATTTCATAATTCCCAGTCCGTAGTTATAAACGAACCGAGAGAACCCCGCACATTGAGATAGCCAGTTGGCTTCGGAGTTGTTGACTTTGAGTTCGCGCTTGATTCCAAACATGGGAGTTTCGACCTAAACTTGTACTTCCATTTCTACTTTCGCACAATCGTCGGGACTATCAAGGTTTTTGTTGATTTTTTCTTGAATCGCTTGGAGATACCGACGCAAACCGTACAGCCGACAACAGAAGCAGTGGATGATAGCCATGAGGTCTTCCAGCATCTCCTGCTGGGGACTAAGGAATTCATTGTTGGTCACGATCATCTCGCCATCGGAGTACTTGGCTAACTGAAGAATCAGGTCAAACGCAAACCTACATAATCGGTCTTTGTGAGCGACGATGATGGTAGAGACCTGCCCGGAAAGCATACGGAATAGTAGATTGAGGAATTTCTTACGTTTGAAGTTCATACTCCCACCAATTTCTGGGATGACTTGATCGATTTTGAGACCAGAGGCATTACAGAAGGTATCCATAGCTTTAACTTGGTTTTCCAGGTCTGGTCTTTGAGAAGGAGATGATACCCGGCAGTAAACGACAATAGACCGTTTCATATAATCGGGTAACAACCCTTTCAATTCGTTGATATGTTTCTGGGTGTAAACTCGGTGGTTTCCTAGTGTCCTGTCTGCAACCAATTTTCCCGATGCATCCCATCGTTGAAGGGTTCTAACCGAGACACCAGCGATTTTGGCAAATTGGTGAGGTCTGTAATGCATAATACTAGACAAGTATGTAGAAGTTTGTCTAGTATTGTCAATAATTTAACGACTAAATCTCAACTCCTTTGACAACATCCTCAAGTACTTGGGTCAGATATCGAAAGACACAGAAATTCGGGGACTTTGGATCAAGGAACTTGGGTTAAAGGAACAGGGAATAGGTCAGAATAATTGACGCAAGCAATATCATAAAAATACTAATGGTGCAAGGTCTAACCAAACAACCTTTAACAAAAAAACCTTCAACTTTCAACCAAACAACCTTCAACCTTCAACCTTCAACCTTGGCCTATTGGCCACGCTACGCGAACAACCCTATTGACTCTAGTCATTCAAGACCGGCTCCAGCAACATTGCCGTACCCACAGGAAAGGGATAGGATATATTTTCGGTCAGAGCAGACACTCGATAAAGCATCGCTCCCCCTTCTCGATTTTGTTCTACCCCATCCATCACAATGCGCAGCACATTGCCTGGTTTAACAGGTTCATTCAAGGTAACCGTCAGAGCGGTACCACCTTCAGGACTCTTAGAAACTGCTGTGGTTGCTGCCACTCTCTCACCAAACTGATTAGTAACCGTTGCTTTACGAACACCAGCGAGATTGGTACATTCAATCACAACAGCATTTATTGGAAACACAGCCACACCAACGGTAATAAAATGCCTATCCCCTGCAGCTCCAGCAATTCCAGCGCTGGCAACATAGGGAGCATTCGGCACAAAACCGGCTTGAGCCTGAGCCACTGGTACCAGACTAGGAATGGCCATAGGCAGCACAGATGCGGCGAATGCTAGGGCTGAAACTGCTCCGAAAACTTGTTTTTTCATCACTCAATCGTCTTGGGATACCAGACTTAAAGAACGTTGAGTTGATTTTAAAGAAGACCTATCGAAATTGTCTGCCTGAAAAAATCGGGAATTTGACCTAGATTGGAGTGGGCCATCTGCTGGTCAGAGTCGTAAAAAATTGGAAAAAATTGCTTGATTGCACGGAAATTTTGGCAATTCTATGTCAAAGTAAAGCTAGTGTTTGGTGTGTTGGCTTTCAACCTAGTCAATGATGGCAGACGAAGCCCTAGCTGTTTTGGACACAATTTTGCCCGATTACTCCTTCAGTAACCTTCAAGAGACCGTCTTCTGTGAAGTTTGGGAAGGGAAGACTTACGCTGAGATTGCGGAAAGCTGCGGGTATGAGCATAGTTACATTAGAGATGTAGGATTCAAACTTTGGCAACGTCTCTCTGTGGCTCTCAAACAAAAAGTTACCAAAAGTAATGTCCGCTCAGTTTTGAGGCGGTACTCCCGAGCTCAGCTATCCTCTCTAGGGATTTATAGCTATCACGACAGGATCAAAACCAGCTTCGGGAATTCCCTATACCCTGCTCTGGTACCAGAGCTAGACTTTCCCAGTGGTCCGGTACCACTAAACTCCAATTTATACATCGAACGTCCTCCTATTGAAGCACTCACCTACGCAGAAGTTAGGAAACCAGGTAGCCTGATTCATATTAAAGGCCCCAGACAGAAAGGAAAGACTTCCCTAGTGCGAAGGATTGTAGCTTATGCTAAAAAACAGGGCTTTCGTACTGTTACTTTAAGTTTACACCGAGCTGATTCCCAAGTTTTCACCAACCTAGATAAGTTCTTACGTTGGTTTTGTGCCAACGTCAGTCGGCAATTGGGTTTATCCCTCCAACTCGATCACTATTGGGATTCTGAGATTGGCTCTAAGGTCAGTTGCACCACTTACTTTGAAGACTATTTGCTAGAGCAAGTCGATAGGCCAATCGTTATTGCTTTAGATGAAGTCAATCAAATTTTTGAGTATCCAGAACTTTCTAGGGATTTTCTGTCTTTGCTACGCTCTTGGTATGAGGATGCTAGGGAACTGGAAATTTGGCAAAACGTAAGATGGGTGATAGCTCATGCTACAGATGTATATGTGCCACTAAAACTTAATCAGTCTCCCTTTAATGTTGGCCTAGCCATTAAACTCCCAGAATTTACCAATGAGCAAGTGCTAGAGTTAGCCCAGCGTCATGGTTTGGATTGGGCAAAAGGTGACGAAGCTGTGAAACGTCTTGATCCTTTAGTGACTATGGTAGGTCGTTG
Source organism: Moorena sp. SIO3B2 (assembly GCF_010692525.1). Lineage (NCBI taxonomy): Bacteria > Bacillati > Cyanobacteriota > Cyanophyceae > Coleofasciculales > Coleofasciculaceae > Moorena > Moorena sp. SIO3B2. The sequence goes on along the minus strand of NZ_JAAHHE010000016.1, from coordinate 135,257 downwards.
TCCTAGTTTAATTCGTCTTGCCCTGTATCATCTCACCAAACAGGATGTTAGCTTAGAACAATTACTAGAGGAAGCCCCAACTCAAACTGGAATTTATAGTAACTATTTGCGTTACTATCTAGCCGCTTTGTTACCCCATCCTGACCTAGTCGCTGCCTTTAAGGAAGTAGTCATGGCGACAGAAAGTGTGGAATTAGAAGCGCTCACTGCCTATAAATTGGAAAGCTTGGGTTTGATCAAAATTCGCGGGAATCGAGCCACAGCTAGTTGCGAACTATATCGTCTATTTTTTAGAAATCAATTTCTCAATGGAATCAGAGTTAGTGGTAATTAGTGATTAGTTATGGTAAGCATTAAGCTATCAGCTATCAGCTATCAGCTATCAGCCATTAGCCTTTATTTTGTTTCTACTCTAAAGCCTACCCTAGCCACCAATCTACCAATAGATACATTTAGTGGAGGTAAGCGGACTCGAACCGCTGACATCCTGCTTGCAAAGCAGGCGCTCTACCAACTGAGCTATACCCCCAGGTAAATACAACTTAAGCTAAATCAAGCTTAGTTTATCAATCGCACTTTTGTTATTATACAACATCCAAGTGGAAAGTCAAGCAAGATAGCCAAAAAATTTTCCCATAGCACGATTTATCTGGCATGATTGTCAGGGGGGTAATGGCTAAAACCCTGATCCAATCAAGATTTTAGATTTAGCGATCGCGTAGCGTGGGCGTAGCGCAATCGCAATCGAGCATTTCTGCCATCCATTCAGATCAAAGCACCATTTACAACTGTCAGTTCAGGTAATCAGGTCATAGAGTAATCGGGTGATGGGCTATCACCAGTGACCGCAACAGTAAACCACAACAGTAATCTGACCATAGCAGGTTAGTGCGGGGTCTTACCATACGCCAATATAGTAAATAGTGAGGCACTTTACGACTCAGGACTCAAAACTCAGCACTCTTTTCACCCCTTAACCGGATCATGACCCAGGTAGTTGCAACATTTTACAAATTTGTCAGATTGCCAGACTTTGCCGATAAACGACCCTCCTTACTAGCCCATTGTCAAGCTCAAGGCATCACAGGAACGATTCTCCTCGCAGCAGAAGGCATAAATAGCACAATCGCAGGCTCCCGTCAAGCCATTGATTCAGTCCTAGCCTTTCTCCGTTCCGATCCCCGTCTGGCCGACCTAGAGCATAAAGAATCCTACACTGACTCCCCCCCATTCAACCGCCTCAAAGTCCGGTTAAAGAAAGAAATTGTCACCATCGGTTTGCCAGAGGTTGACCCCAATCAGAAGGTAGGTACTTATGTTAATCCCCAAGACTGGAATGCTCTAATTTCAGATCCAGACGTAGTCCTGATTGACACTCGCAATACCTATGAAGTAAATATCGGAACCTTCAAAGGTGCCCAAAATCCCCATACTGACTCATTCCGACAATTCCCTGATTATGTTCGCCACCACCTCGATTCCACCAAAGACAAAAAAGTAGCCCTGTTTTGTACAGGGGGTATTCGCTGTGAAAAAGCCTCATCCTTTATGTTGAGTCAGGGTTTTAAACAGGTCTATCATCTCAAAGGTGGCATTCTCAAGTATTTAGAACAAGTCCCAGAAGACGAAAGTTTATGGGAGGGGGAGTGCTTTGTCTTCGATCAACGGATTGCTCTCAAGCACAGCTTGGAAGCTGGAACCCACCATATGTGCTACGGTTGTGGAAATCCAATTTCCCAAGCTGATCTCAATTCCCCTAAATATATCAAAGGTATTTGTTGCCCTCACTGTTTTGATGATCTCATCAAGGAAGCTTAAGCATCAGCGGTCAGCGGTCAGCGGTCAGCGGTCAGCTGAAGTAACTAAGATTAAACCAATGCTTACCTGTTTGATTAAAAAGCACCTCAACTAGCCTGCGCCTAGCGCATTAGCTGATACGCGACACGCTGATAACTGATAACTGATAGCTGATACGCGACACGCTGATAGCTTCTTACCAAAAATTTTGGGTTTAAAGCCCCGTCCTTATAGGACGGCTTTTCTTTAAACTTTATCTTGACAATTTGTGATAGGTGTGCTATAAGAAAAATATAAACAATAAAGTAGAAGACTAGATAGATACTATCTAACAATAAGTAGACAACGTAAAAAATATGTATCAGATACATATTGCGTAATTTGGTCTAACGACTTAAACGTCTATGAAAAATTTAGATAAAAAAAGTACCTATCTATCTAATATAAAAAAAAGGTACGGTGGGGTTAGAAGTTACCGTAAGAAGAGTGGAGCCTTTAAGGTTAGTCGGCTATGCATAAAAGGGTTAAAACTTTATGATTAAGGCTCCACTCTTCTAAGGTTTCGTCTCCGGCACACCGGAACCTGGATATGAAATGATCTAAACGCTCGGGGAGATTTGTCCTCTACTGTTCCTGGTTACGACCTGGCCCACGCAAGACGAGTCGTTGATCCAAGAATCCCCGTTCTTACAGGACGGGGAGTGTCAATTCTTTAGTGCTAGGGTCAATCCATCAGCAATTGGTACCAAACTAAGGTTTACCCGTTGGTCTTGATAGAGCTTTTGATTAAATGCTCGAATTGCCTTAGTTATGTTATCGACTACCTCAGGATCCGCTACTCGCCCCGACCATAAAACATTATCCACAGCAATTAGTCCACCATTACGCACCAGTTTCAGTGCCTGCTCGTAATAGTTTTCGTAGTTCCGTTTATCGGCATCAATGAAGGCAAAATCAAATGTACCTGCCTGTCCCTCTTTCAGCAACCTATCCAGAGTGTCCAGTGCTGGCGCAATTCGCAGGTCAATTTTGTCAGCTACTCCAGCTTGTTGCCAGTAGCGACGTGCGATCGCAGTATACTCCTCACTGATATCACAAGCAACCACCAGGCCCTCTGGTGGCAAAGCTAAGGCTACAGCTAAAGCACTATAGCCTGTAAATACCCCCACCTCTAGAGTTTTCTTGGCTCCCATCAACTGCACGAGTAAGGCCATAAACTGCCCCTGTTCAGGAGCTATTTGCATCCTAGCCATAGAATGCTGTGCTGTTTCCAGCCTAAGCTGGGTCAAAACTTCTGGCTCTCTTACAGAAACACATTTCAAGTAGTCGTAAAGCTGGTTGTCTAGTCCAAAGGTTTGATTCGCCATTGATATATAGTTTGCTAAAAGCTATGATTTTCCGGGTGTTGCTCAAGCTAAGCAATCATACTATTCATTGTTTATTATTCGTAAGCACTCAGCCGTCAGCTGTCAGCCGTCAGCTTATTTTATTCAAAAGCATCAATCACTGTGCCCACAGGCTTTTGGCTAATAGCTGATACGCGACACGCTGATGCCTGAATGCTTACTATTATTCATCCATCCATTTTGCTGTGGTTATTGCTTGCTATTGCCTATTGGTGGGATGATTTGTCCAGTCCAACTTCCCCTAGCCATAGGGAAACTAAATCCTTATCCTGGAGAGAGCAAGTGCTCAATTAAGGGCTAAGGGCAAAAAGCAAGACATGGGACGTATATTTATTTCAGCAGGTCACGGTGGCATGGAACGTGGTGGTCGTGACCCAGGGGCGATTGCCGGTGGGACAACGGAAGCCGAAGAAATGATTCGGCTGCGAGATCTGGTGGTGCCAGAATTGCGATCGCGTCGGTTTGAAGTATTATCTGTTCCTGATGAATTGAGTTTAAAGCAGACAATTCAATGGATTAATGACCGTGCTCGTTTTGGTGATGTAGCGTTAGAGATTCATGCTGACGCCTTTTCCAATCCTAACATCCGAGGTGCCTCTGCCTTCTACATTTTCAATAACACTGAGCGCAAGAAGCATGCTGAACTAATGCTGCGCTATTTGATCACACGCCTTCCTGAACTGCCGAATCGAGGAGCAAAGCCTGATACGGACTCAGGTGTTGGCCGTCTTGCCTTTTGCCGTGATGTTATCCTTCCCTCCCTACTGCTCGAAGTTGGCTTTTTGACTAATCCCCAAGACCGTGCTCTGCTCCAGAATCGACGTCGTGACATGGCCAGAGGCATAGCTGATGGACTTGCCCAATGGAGTAGTTTGATTTCTGGTGAACAACCACCCGATGAATTCAATCCCGTTTATCCCATCATTGATATTAAAATCAATAATCAGACTTACGATGATCGAGGTGTTCTAATCAATAGCAATTCTTACATTCCCATTGACCTAGCCGATCGCCTAGGAGTGGATTTGACCACCGCCGAGAATGTCCGTCGTGTGCAATATCGGGGAGTCGTTTATGTTAAGGCCATTGAACTAAGGGATTATGACATCTTTGTCGGTTGGGATACTGCCACCCGCACTGTGATTTTGCGCTCAATTTCCCAGAAAATCTGTCCAGGTCTGATTGACCGGATCATGGGTCATGGTAGCACCTCCGAAGTCCAGTTACAGATATTTCTTAAAAACAATAATCAGAACGCCCTGACTGAGTTTCCTGACCTACCTAGGCTCTATCGAGAAGAAGCCTCCGTAGAGGGAGTCAACTATGACATTGCCTTTTCCCAAGCTTGTGTAGAAACTAACTTCCTACGCTTTAGCGATCGCCTTAGACCTGAGCAGAATAATTTTGGTGGTTTGGGAGCAGTGACTAGTGATGAAGAAGCGACTTTTCCTAGCGCTAGAATTGGAGTACGTGCCCATATCCAACACTTGAAAGCCTACGCCAGTCAGGAACCCCTAGTCCAACCCTTGGTCGATCCCCGGTTTCGCTTCGTTACCCGAGGGATTGCTCCCTTAGTTGGGCAGCTCAGTGGACGCTGGTCAGCTGATTTAGATTACGGTAAGCGAATTATCGCCGTTGTCAGGCGTTTATATGAAGCATCTAACTTGGTTTAATCCCGATTCCCGATTACCGATTCCCGATTCCCGATTCCCTGCCCGTAGCGCTATAACTGCTAAGCTGTCTTGAAAAACCGAATAATTTCTCGGACATTATCCAGAAATTGACTATCTGTAGTTAATTGTGCGATCGCATTTTCAGAATCCCGAGCTAAACGTTGGTGTTCCGCATTGTTATTAGCTTCCAGTTGTGCCATGGATGCTTCAAGTTGGGCTAAGCCTTTACGAGTCTCTTCCCAGTAACGCTGATGGGTTGCCACCCAAGAGTAAGGTTCTTGTGGGTCTAGTTGCTCTTGTAGACCTTTGACACTTCTTTCGAGAGCTTCAAAACGATTCTGTAGTTCCATTACATCTCGGCGAGGATAGGTAAACTCTTGCCGGATCATCCTTAATCGAGCTGCTAAATACTGGTAAAAACGTACCGCTGGACGCAAAGCAGTTAAAAGCAAAGCTGCTCCCGAACTGACGTAGCCCACAGCACTAATCCCAGTAGCAGCAAGCATGTAAAGACCCACAGCAGATAACACGTGAAGGGCGATTGCTACGGTTAGCGATCGCTTAGCTATCATTTTCACATAGTCTAATTGCTTCGGGTCAACCGCAATCTCATTTTCCCTGGAAGCCGACCCCTCTGCTAAAACTTCCCTAGCTTCCAAGTGGACATTCCATGGCACTGTCACAATCACCAACAGCCACCAAAAGCTAGCCACACCAATCACCCAATCCAGGAAATGACCAGTACTGATGTGCAACCATTGCAACAGCCCAAATACCAATAGGGTTAGAATTCCTAACCCAGTCCCTACACCAGCAATATTAAATAACATTCTAGCGACCTCCGACGGATTTTCAGCCTTGATCCCATCATGCTTAGAGATAACCCTCAGGCTCGAAAACCTTGTGATAGTTTCGCCAGCTTCACACTGATATTAGTGTCCTTAGCTACTTTTGCTCAAATTTTATTAATCAAAAATAAAACTTAAACCATTAGAACCAGAAACATTTAATCTGAAAGTTAATCATTATAGCTTGAAGCAGTTGTCTTAAAATTGACAAATCCTAAAAGCTCAGTACAGATGCTGAAATACACAGGTAAGTAGTGTCAATAACCCCAACCTACTGCGTTGTTCGCGTAGCGTGGCCTACGGCCAGGTTGGGGCTTGGAGAGACAACTAACTCTCCCAGGTTTGACTAGGTCATCGAGCCTCATTCTGGTACGCACGTACGGATACTTCCCCAGTCCGTACCACTGTAAGACTGTGTTGTCAGTCGCTTGCTGAAAGGACATCTTGAATGAGGTGACCGAAGGGACGGGTAACCCCCAAACACTTTACTCGTGAGGATTATCTCCATGTTACGAGTCCCAGTAATTTCACCAAATGGACAACCCTTAATGCCGACAAAAGCCTCTAGAGCGAGACGTTGGGTTAAAGAAGGTAAAGCCATCATCTACCCTAACGCCCTCGACATCTTTGCGATTCAACTAGTAGCTGAACCATCAGGGGAGGAAACTCAGTCGATTGCTGTGGGGATTGACCCCGGCAAAATGTTCACTGGCTTGGCTGTCCAGTCAGCCCAAGCCACCCTCTGGACGGGTCATCTGGTACTACCCTATCCCAAGGTCAGAGACCGGATCGATACCCGAGGCATGATGCGGCGAACTCGCCGTAGCCGTCGGATTAACCACAAAATTCCCTACGACCAACGCGCTCACAGACAGAAGCGCTTTGAGAATCGGCTAGCCAAAAAGCTTCCCCCATCCATCAAAGCCAACCGTGATTTAGAGTTTCGTGTGGTCAGTGAGTTATTCGAGCTTTATCCCATTAGCCAGATCGTCTATGAAGTGGTCAAAGCCAAAGGGACAAAAGCTTTCTCTCCAGTGATGGTGGGGCAATACCAATCCATCCAACGCCTTGAGGCAACATTCACGGTCCCCGTCACCCAAAAGATGGGATGGGAGACCTCAATGGCACGAAAAGGGTTGGGGTTAACCAAAGACAAGACCGATAAGAGTCGTCAGACGGCTGAGACTCACGCCAACGACGGTATAGCCTTGGCATCCTTCCCCTTCCGAAAGGTCAAGACCCAGTACTACCGCAACGGTAAAGTCGTGACCCCCACCGTGGCTGTGGTCACCCTTGCACCTTTCGCCGTGGTTTCCCGACCGCCAATTAGCCGTCGTCAACTCCACCTACTCCAATTTTCCAAGGGCGGTAAACGCCGAAAGTACGGAGGAACCACCACTCGCCACGGTTTCCGTAAAGGCGACTACGTGGAAGCTGTAAAAGCGGGTCAGACCTACCGAGGGTGGATCAGTGGCGATACGGCAACACAAGTTTCAGTGAGCAATAGCAACTGGAAAAGAATCGGACAATTCTCAGCCCGGAAAGTCCGATTACTCAAACGCTCCACGGGCTTACTTGTCAACTACTAAAAGGAGGCGCGAAAATTCGATGAAAAATTCTTTAAGACAAAAATTACCACAAAAACTAGCCACCTTCGCCACCGTTGCCCTAGCCACTGCCTTCTCAACAATCAGTCTTGGCAACCAGACCTCCGCCGCTACCTTCGAGCAAAAACAAGTTGAACAAGGCAAGTTTATTGCTGTAGCTCAACCCTTTGGTGCAAATTCCCATCAACTGCTGATCATAGAGCAAAAATCCAACAAGCGAGCCTGTTGGAGCGAGAGTGGTACTAACCCAGTGATCGTAGACCCACTGCTGTTGAACTTTGACTTTACTGGCATTTGCGGACGTAGTACTGATAGCAATGGCTATTCCATGCGCATGGCGGGTGAAGACTTAGGACTCGATTACATCCTCAGCATTGTTGAGCGTAATGGTGAACTGTTGCTAGTGGGTAAGCACCGCCTTGATCGTAAAGCTCCTGAAGTAATCATCGGCAGAACTGGTGGTATTAGCCAGGGCTTTATGAAAATTTTTCTCCAGCCCGGTTGGGAATTTGCCAAGAGAATGTTCAATGGCAAAGAGCTAGGTCACGTCTACCTTGCTACTAATACACCCCTAGGTAACACAGGAAGTACTGATCCATCCAAGCTTCCCCCACTTCCGCCACGGGAAACCTCTAAATTTCGGGATATTGCTAATGATGTCTATGGCTCAGAAATTGAAAAAGCTGTAGCAATGGGATTTATTGCTGGATTTCAGGACAATACCTTCAGACCCCAAGGGTTTCTCACCAGAGAACAACTCGTGTCTATGGTGATTGAAGGCTTAGGTAAACTGCCAGGTGCTACTATTACTGTCCCCACTCAAGCATCAGGACGGCCCTATCGGGATGTTGAGGCTGGGCGCTGGAGTGCTGCCAAAATTCAATGGGCGAGGGACAACAACATTGTTAGTGGCTATCCTGATGGCACCTTCCGACCAAATAAGTCCGTAACTCGCGCCGAATTGATGGCAGTACAAAAAAAAGCTGCTGAATTTGCCAAAAGCCTGCAAGGGCAGCCAGGGGTACTCGTTTCTACTGAGTCAGTCACACAATTTTCCGACACCGAAGGTCACTGGGCTGTTGCTCTGATTTCTGAAATGTCTGCCTACTGCCAAGTGGCATCTCCCCTCAACGAAAGGGGTAACGCTTTCTTGCCCGATTCTCAAGCACGCCGGAACTATGCCGCTGCTGCTACTCTGCGTATGCTCAACTGTGTCCAGCAGCCCATTACTCAGAAGTAGCACATTATCCTTTAAGAAGCCCACAACAAACGTCTGTTGATCAGACCTCAAGTAAACAACCTCAGCTATCAGCGTGTCGCGTATCAGCTGATAGCTTACATCACCTGATGATATCAATTCCGGTACCCTGGGATTGATCACAAACCCGATTGAATACTGCCCCAAAGTCTCTATTTTATTCCTCCCTCCCTGAACTCTGTCTGTTGGCCGTTTTCCGTCGCTTCTCACCAACAAATAGAGATGTAAACCAGAGATACGGCGGTTTGCATAACTATCAGGTACACAGGATTTTTTCCCCTCTTCCCTCTTCCCTCTTCCCTCTTCCCTCTTCCGAACGCGCCCCGCGTGGCCCACGGCCTCAGTCCCTGCTCCCTGCTCCGAAGTCCCTAAAAACCGAGAAGTTTGTACCTTGAATTGCAAACCGCTGTATAAACGTGAAGACTAGAAATTAATCCGGAAAAAAAACTGTAAAGATTTGATGAAGTAAGTGATTTTTTAGTGACATCGAATCATAATTATGTCATCTATAGTAATGGTAATTGATAAAAAAATTCCCATTATAGCAGTCGAAGTAAAGCTTAAGACATCTTCTGCTCCCTGCTCCGAAGTCCCTTTCAACTAAAAGACGATGTCCTAAACTATACTTCCCTTGCTATACTATAGCGAGTAGGAATACATACTTTTAGCTATTATCCAATAATCAGCCATTATTTAGTTAAGTAAAAGTTAAAAATATTTCGATTTAAAAAAGTTTCATATCCAATCTAGCAATCGTTATTATATAACTTTTGAAAATATTTCATGTACTCCAATAGGGATTTATCATAACACCAAAAACTACTCGGAGCTCTTTCCTACTATTCCCTATTCCCTGTTCCCTATTCCCTAAAAAGGAGAGGATAATAGTAATTATGCCAACATTTGAGGCAGAAGACACAACTAGGCTGAGTCTAGAGAACTACATAGTTTTTGATAGTGACATTGCTTCCGGTGGCCAAGCTATCGAGATTCCCAAAACCAATACTAGTGAACCAGCATTCATTCGTTTAACCTGGACAGAAGCTGACGGTCCTGCTGGTAACTATAATTTTAATATTGCCCATTTTGATGAATCAGATGGCAGAGCTACCCTGACACTTCGTGTCAACAGTATCCCAATTAGTAGATATATTTTCAATAAAAACCCAGGAGAAAAGGGCAATCCACCCATAGACACACCCAATTCTGGTAATTATATCGGGTTGACTGGTTCTATATTTGATGGTTTATCCAATCCTAATCCCATCTTTGAAGACGTAGCACTGACTCCAGGGGATCAGATTGAAATCTCTGCCGTGGCGGATAGTTTGGGGAATCAAACCGATGAACTAGCGCGGATCGACGTTATTGAAATAACACCAGCAGTGGAAGCTGGCCCAGTTATTACTTTTCCTGAACTTACCATTACCCCTACTGATGGCACATTAGCCGAAACTGTGCCAAAAAGTGGTGGTATTACCATCACCCGTACCGGAGACATTAGTCAAAGCCTAGAGGTAACTTACACGGTCAGTGGCACCGCTAGCCCCTCAGATTACAAGCCCATCCTAACTGGTACCGTTACTATTCCAGAAGGTCAGGAGTCAGTAGATCTCAAGCTTACCCCAATTGCCGATGGTATAGCAGAAGGGGAAGAAACTGTCATTATTACCCTTGAGAATAGTCCCGACTATCAATTAGGTGAGACTCCCAGTGCCACTTTCACCATTACCGACAATGACCAATCCACTATCAGCGAGAGTGTGACTATTTTCTGGCGTAATGACGAGACCGGAGTCAATGGTGCTTGGCTGATGGATGGTCTCGACTTAGCTCAAGCCGTAACAATTCATTCACCAACAGAAGCAGCGGACAGTCCTTGGCAAATGCAGGGTGCAGGGGATTTCAACGCTGATCAACAACAGGATCTTCTCTGGCGTAATACCTCTACTGGTGAAACTGGCATCTGGTTGATGGCAGGATCGGTGTTTCAGAATGCAGTGTCCATCACCCCAACTCCAGACCTGGACTGGGAAATTCGTGGCACCGAAGATTTTAACAGTGATAATCAAGAGGATATTCTCTGGCGCAATACTTCCACTGGGGAAAATAAAGTCTGGCTCATGAATGGCACTACTGTGGCTCAGGAGGTGTTCATTCAATCGGAACCAGTCACTAGTATTTGGGAAATGAGGGCAGCGGGAGACTTGGATGGAGATGGTGATGGGGATATTATCTGGCGCAATACTCAAGAGCAAACTATTTACTATTGGAGGATGGAAGGGACTCAGTACATTGAATCAGTGTTGATCTCCTCACCAATCAGTAGTGGTCAGGAGGTAATCCATGGTACCCTCGACATCGATGATAATGGTGTCGATGATATCCTCTGGCGCAATCTCGACGATGGACAAAATAGTGTCTGGCTGATGAATGCTAATGGGTTCGATCGCCTGGAGAGGCTTGAGCCAGTAACTGATCCCAGTTGGCAAAGTTATGTTTAAATACGTAATTTCAATTACCTAAGTATTTAGCCAAGGGCAATCAGCTAAAGCCCTTGGTGCGTTAGCTGATTGCTTACATGTAGAGACGTTATATAGCGTTTACAAATGAGATGTAAACCTGTATGGTCTTTTTTTTATTGGACAATAAAACTCCGGAGCTGTTTCCCCTCTAGCATGGATGCCTCTTGCCTCTTGCCTCTTGGCCTTTGGGAGTATGTTCACAACTCAAATATAAAGGCTATATAGCTATCAATTTTCAAGATTTATAAAAGTTCAAGATTTATAAAATAATCATTTTTGCTTAGGACTTACCCAAAACTGGACTCGAAACCCTATCACTCTAAAGGCTATCACTCCAAATGCCATAAGTAGTAGGTTACGTTATTAAGGCACCTTACCAGTATAATTACTGCCTAAGCCATGTTTATAATAAAACCTATGGTTCGATTACCTAATGGATTAGTTTTCGATGAAAGATAAACTCAATATTTTTATATTAGTTATTTTATGGATAGTTATATGTATGTTGTGATATCTAGCATTTTTTAATTAGGTGAGGTACATAATTTTGGGATTTTCGGTAACAGGTAACAGCGGCTCTGGGAATAGGTAACAGCGGCTCTGGGAATAGGGAATCGGGAATCGGGAATCGGGAATCGGGAATCGGGAATCGGGAATCGGGAATAGGTAATAGGGAATCGGGAATAGGGAATAGGGAATCGGGAATAGGTAATAGGTAATAGGGAATAGGGAATCGGGAATAGGGAATAGGAAAAAAACTCTGTACATCATGACTATGAGAAACGCTATAAAAAAAATCATAATAGTTATATAAAGTATATATAAAGTAGATTTTGGGTATTGTTTATACCCGTATAATTATTAAAAATGCGTGTAATGGTGTTTACAAATTCAAGGGACGAAAGAATGCAGCGCCGTTTTGGGCAGCCAGTTGCTGATATCAATCCCCATCTCCCCATCTCCCCATCTCCCCATCTCCCCATCTCCCCACACTTCCCACACCTCCCTCTCTTTCCCTGATCAGAAGTTCCCTATTCCCTGTTTCCTATTCCCTACCTGCAGCGCGATGAAGCGAAGCTTCCGCTAAGAGCGATCGCATTAATTATTCTCTAGTCATCGAAAATATTGACCAATTCTCATATCCGTAACAATAGGATAAAGTTTTGATAAAATTACTACATTCCATGGTGACATAATATCCAATTCATGTCATGAATGAATAAAGGAATTGTTTGACCGCAAAAACTCAAGCTCTTGGGGGAAGACTATAGTATAGTTATGAGACTATGTCAGCAAAAGAATTTTGGTGGAGCATCTACGGAATTTAGATAGGTTTTGAAACACGGAAAATCAAAACCATGTAACTAATACAGCGGCCGATTTATCAGATTTTTGATTAGCTGTAATAATCGGTGCTTTTGTGAAGGTTTAGCATAGTATTATACTCTTTCCCATGACTCTAGACATCTCCAGAAACTCGGTTTTGACCCAGGCATTGCAAGGGTTTGAGGTTAATTTTTGGAGATGTCTTCTGTAAAGGGTATCCATATCCTGGGGATTGAGTGGATATAAACTTGCTAGGGTATTACTTGCTGCCAAAATAAAATTACCAAATAAAATTACCAGAGCTTGAAACACAGATAAAGGTTGGAGACTACAACACTATGACGAGAATTGAAGCCGAAAATTTATCTAGTATAACTAACTTTGTAACTACTCCTAATCCTGATGCCTCCGGGGGCGCACTAATCAGTCTATTTGATGCTGTTAATAATACTGCTTTCCCCCCTGGTACTGCTAGCACAAGCTTTAATCAGCCCACTGGTAGCTATGAAGTAATCATTGGCATCTTTGACGAAATAGATGGAGAAAGCACAATCGATGTCAGGATTGGCAGTACCGTCTTTCCCACAATCACTCTTAATAATCCTGCCTCTACTGCTAGCGGTATCCCCGAAGCCTCCACTTTCGTCCCTTTGCAGATTAGCTCTAGCACGTTTATCCGTAATGGAGACCTGATCGAGGTTAAAGGTACCGCTGATGGTGATGAATTCATCCGATTTGACTATATTGAATTCAACCTGACCAACGAACTCCCGATAGCTGTAGATGATACGGCCACGACTACTGAAGATACAACCGTTAACATTAACGTCTTAGATAATGACACCGATACTGAGGGAGATAGCACTCTAACGGTTATTAGTGATCCCAGTAATGGTAGTGCAGTAGTAGATGACAATGGTACTCCTGATGATCTAACCGATGACGTTATTACTTACACTCCGAATCCCGACTACAATGGACCGGATAGTTTTACTTATCAGTTAAACGATGGGGTTAACCCTGCTGACACCGCTACCGTTAACATTACTGTTACTCCTGTAAATGATGCACCAGATGGTACTGCTGTGGTTAACAATAACGGTACCTTGGATAATACTAATGATGACGTTATTACTGATACTCCTGATCCAGATTTCAGTGGGAATGATAGCTTGATCGATCAGGTATCTGATGGCAACGGCGGCCTTGATACAGCGACTGTTGATATTACTGTTAACTCGATCCCTACCTTTGTTCCTTCGACTCTGACTCAGAACCCTAACAATACTTTTACTATCACTAGTGACACCACTGGCAACGCTCAACTCCTATTCACCTTTATTAGTCGAAACGCTACTAATGTCAATGAAATTGGGGTGTTTGTCACGGATAATGACCAAGGTACAGTTAATGGTATTGCTCCTGGTCAGGAAGGCTATGTGGAAGCGGCTCTATCTAATGCTCAGACTATTTTCTCTGTGCTGCTAAATCCGGAAGATAGTGGTCAAACTAGTCGTCTAATTAATAATTTTGATGTAGGGGATCAATTAGGATTTTACCTAGTACAAAATAGCACCAGAGAGGCCGTGCTAGCAGGAGAAAATGTTTCTGTATTCTTCGGTGATGCTGCTTTCAATAGCGATGGTTTAGACCATATCCAAACCGAGACCAATAGCGACGGTGTCTTGACGTTAAACTTTGAAGATGCTGATGACCAAGACTTTGATGATTTAGTGGTAACGGTTCAAGACGCTTCGGCTTTAACTCCTACTGTAGGGATAGGGAGTCCCCAGATTCAAGGGCAAGTGGAGCTGTTGGATTTAACCGATGTGACTGGAACAGTAACACCTGAGTTTGTGGTTAGTAGTCAAGCAGTGTTTGAGAATAGCTTTGGCTTTTATCAGGTTGATGATGCTAGTGGTAAAATTGGTAATCTCAACCCCGGTGATGCCGGTTATGCAGAGCTTGCAGTCTCCAATCAGGTAGATTTAGCCAGTGGGCTATCCGGTGGGGTACTGTTAGCTCCGTTCCTAATTGCTAATGGCACTGTTGAGGAGTTCCTGACTCAGAATCCAACGAATCAGCAGGGTTCCGGTCTGAATGCCTACTTTAGTTTCTTGCCTGCTAACCCTGATCAATTTGATCACGTCCGCTTACTAGGGGACAATCAGTTTAGCTTCGAGGATACCTTTGGTGGTGGTGACTTAGACTATGACGACTTGGTAGTGGAGGTTATCTTCTGAGTTTGATTGGGAGTGGGGAGTAGGGAATCGGGAGTAGGGAGTCGGGAGGGTGGGAAGTGTGGGAAGTGTGGGAAGTGTGGGGAGGGTGGCTCACAGGGGTAGGTTTTTTAAATTAGGGTAAAACATGGGGCGACCCAGAGGGAGAGGAAAAGGAAAACAACTTAGGTGCGCTTGACCTTGGCGAATTAAATTCGCCACGGGTCGCACCTGAAGAAGCGATGATTTTGAACGACAAATTAAGTACATTGTCTTATCCCCCACACCCCACACCTGAGGTCTTTGTAAAAAACCTACCCTGATGAGGGGGAGATGGGGAGATGGGGAGATGGGGAGATGGGGAGATGGGGACTATTGCCTATTGCCTCTTGCCTCTTGCCTCTTGCCTCTTACCTGCTCCCTAAAACCCAAGAATTTGTACCTCACCTAATTGAAAACCGCTATATTAAGGGTAATGTCATAACATGATATTATACTTCTATTGCCGAAGAGTGTTTGTGGATGCATTGAGATGCACCCACAATGGTGTTGGCAGTCTACAACATCCAGAATTATGCAATATATAGCCGAGATTATGATTTAATTAATCTAGCGGTTTTTAGCCTAATGAGGTACAAAAAATTTTTACCTTCTTCCCGATTCCCGATTCCCGATTCCCGATTCCCGATTCCCGATTCCCTGTTCCATAAAAAAATGTACCTCACCTAATTAAAAACCGCTATACTTAAATTATATTATGAAACCAGTCACCAAAATAGCTGTTTTTACAGTACATAAAGCAGGTTCAATGTTATTGCACAGAATAACTTTAGAAGCTTGTGCTTTGGCTCAACTGAAATACTATTCTCCCAATAATAAAGAGTTAAGTGATAGTTTATTATATTTTCAAGACTTTAAAGTAAATTGTTGCCAGTCAGCTCTTGCTGACTTTAATTATATAGATACAGGGTGTATTGGCCCTATACGTCGTCCCCTAGAGATAGACTTAGATAGCTGTTTTGTAAACCTACACCTACGAGATCCCAGAGATGGTCTGAATTCAATGTTCTTTTCTTGGACAAAAACTCACGGAGGCATAAAGAAATCGATTCGAGACGAGTGGCTTTCTTGGGGAATAGACAAGTTTGTGATTTCCTTCAGTGATGATTACTTTGAGAGATATGAAAAATATCTAAATCACTTCATTGGTCATCCTGGTGTTAATCTACTCAAGTATGAAGATATGGTAGATAACTTTGATAGTTGGTTCACCTCGTTTGTTCAACCGTTTCAACTTTCTTCAGAAGATATAAACGGCTTGTCTAAGCAATTATCTGATCAAGTAGATCCCAAAAATGCCAAGCCCAATACTCACATACGTAAAATCACTCCTGGAGATTTCAGAAATAATCTTAAACCTGAAACTATAGATACTCTAAATCAAAAGTTTGGCCATATCCTCTCGGCATTAGACTATTTGTAAGCATTCAGCTATTAGCTATCAGCTATCAGCATTCAGCTATCAGCATTCAGCATTCAGCATTCAGCTTTTGAATAAAATAAGCTGACCGCTGACCGCTCACTGCTGAATGCTTACATATTCCCTACTCCCTACTATGGATTCTGCCATCCTTCCACAATCGCCATGCCCACATTCACATAGGGATTATCTAATAATTCTCTAAGGGCTTCTTTGCCACCACTTTCTAAGGCACTAAGCAACCGTTGTTTAGTACTTGCTGGAATGGCGATATTTACAAAGGCTGTCTTTTCTAAATCCGTGGCGTTGGGATTACTTTGCTCTAATTGTTTTAATAATTGTTGAATTTCGGCTGCGGCTTCACTTAGAGTTTGCTTTTGCTCCGGGGCATAATTATTATTTTGAATCGGTTTAAATTCTTGTTGACTGCCACTTTGAGCGGTATCGACAAAGCTATTTTGATACTGAGATTGATCGTATTGAAACTGATACTTGGAGTGATAATTGGAGTGATTGGAGTCTGACGTTGAGTCACTCATGGCGTTGTTTTCAACAGTGATAAGTCGGCTTGCTTGTAGTCTAGCAATTTCGATCAGGTCTTGGTAATGCTTCTGGTAAAGGGCAAGCACGCCATCCTTGTTGGTGGTTTGGGTGAGCTCTTGCCGAGAATTAAACCGCTGGATGAACTGGTCACTGACGACATGGTCTTTGGTTTCGGCAGCCGATTGAATCAGAACTTCCCGTAATACTAGAGCTTTGTCAACTTCCAACAGGGTGGCCAGCAGCAGGTAGACACCGCGAAATCGGGGGTCAGTCAGATGCTCGTGCTGACGTTCTCGATTCTCGGTTTTGAGGAAGGTCTGGACGATAAAGTATTCCTGGATTTTATCGTGGCGAAAGTACCATTCTCGATGGGTACGACCAAACCCATCCTTCTGCTGACGAGTCAATACCATTTTATAGCGTTCCATGCACTGCAACTCATCCAAGCAGTGGTTTTCTGGGATGGTAATTTGATCATGGAGGCGCATCTGGTAAACGGTTTCAGCAAATTCAGCCAGGGGAAACGGATAAAGGTGAATCTGTTGATAGTCCTCTGCCATGATCTCATACTGCTGCTGTTGCAAGTTGAGCAAATCCGGGTCTTTGCCCTGGGCCAACAGTTGCGCCACCAAGGTCAAATCCATGGGATTGGACAGAAACCGATGTACTGCCGCTAACTCCTGTTTTGATTGGTTTTGGTGGAGTTGGCTGGCCAGATAGTCGTCACAGGCTTGCTCGTAGGCCACACCGGATACCGGGGCATCCTCCGGCAAAATCCCTTGACGAGAGGTGAGGAACTCAGCGATTTGCTGGCGCTTCAGGGGTTGCAGCACGTAGGTTTTAGCCGTGGCTGGGGGTGTCCATTCCAAGGGTTGGGTAGTGAGGATAATATGCCCATGGACGTGATGCTCCACAAAGGTATTAATAGTAGCCCTGGTGTCTGGGCTGACTTCATTGAGTCCGTCAATGCAGATATCTAGGGTATTGTAGTTAATCAGGCTTTGTAGGAATAATGGGTCATGGGCAGCGATGGGCAATTTAGCTTGAATCCCTTCCACCACACCACCGGCACATTGGCTGGCAGGCAGATACACCGACAGCCGCCCAGAGGTTTTGACTAAATTCCGGAGAAACATGGATTTGCCCAGTCCCGATTCCCCTTCCAGAACGATGGGAGACTGGAGTTGGGCAATGGCGGTTTGAATCGGTTGGGTATGGGTGGCTCGTCTAATTTTAACGTAAGAGTTGGGAAAGTAAGCCTGGGGATCGAAGCTATCTAAGCTAGCATCGGCCACCAGCACCTCCCGGAAGGGAGCCAGTAATCGGTAGCGCAACCAGGGAATCCAGGTCAGAGCCACGCTGATATAGCCTAAGCCCACAATGGTGCGGAATTTCCAGTCCCAGATTAGAGCTTGGACTTGGGAAGAACGAGGATAAATGATGATCACAAACAACCAGCCACTGAGATGGATTAGCCAAATCTTAAACCCAATCAGAAACCAGTGCTGTCGTTCTAAGGCGATAATTTGAGCATTGACGGCAGCAGCAAGTTGGGAGTCTATAGACTTAAGATTATCGTGGTGTTGTTTGAGCAGCTCCATGTCTGCTTGTTCCCACTTGACCTTGTCAACAACTATCGCAATCTGCCTTTCCAAGTCTTTGCGCAGTTTAGACAGAGATGGACTATCTTCCCAGATTTCGGCAAATAGNCCCGAAGGCAGATTCTCACGCGTTACTCACCCGTCCGCCACTCCCCCGAAGGGGCGTTCGACTTGCATGTGTTAAGCATACCGCCAGCGTTCATCCTGAGCCAGGATCAAACTCTCCATGGTACTCAAGTTGTTTTTTTTCTTTCCCTGACTCTTAGTAAACAGTAATAATAACTGTTAACTTCGAACCAGTTCGGAATTTTAGGTTTTAGTTTTGGCCAATCTGTCCTATAATTAGGTCAGATTAACCTGAAAATTTCTTGACGAGTAGCGACCGTATATTGGCTCTCAAACTATAGATTTTTCTTGGTTCGGGGCGGTGCGGTGCGCTTGGCTTTCCTCATCGCCATTTACTAATTTACAGGGTAAAAAAGCGTTTGTCAACCTAAAACCGAAACTTTTTTCTTGATAAATCCTTGAAGCATAGGTATGGCAAGGGTTTTAGAATTTTTAAATTTTTTTTTGAATCCATTTCGGAGGTCTGACCAGGGGAAGAGGGGGAAGCTCTCAGGTCACAGGGGTAGCTTCTTTAGATTTGGTTCGGGAGTCGGGAGTCGGCAGCATTATTTTGGGAATTCTTGTATATCTTAGATACATACCTGGTGACGGGCGTGTCTGTCGATCCTGCCTGTAAGTGCGGATTGGGACTGCTGCGATGCTCGCGAGTGAAATGGGAAATTCACCTGGATTTACGGTAATTGTCCAGGATTCATCAGAGGCAAGATTAGTGAAGAGCCCTTTGCACTGGCACCATGAAATCCATTGTTGAACAACTTACTAACCTAGCTCTGACAAGGCATTTGCGCCAGAATAAATAGGTATGCAGGGTGGTCTTGGGGAGAAAATGGCTTTATTACAGGGTTTAACCCATTAGCAACTGGCCTGGTTTCCACGGGGCTTACAAGGTGCGTTTACTTAGTGTCTCTGTTCGTGCAGCGTCTCCAAAGGAGAAAGGAGAATCACGGCGTGACCCACACAGCCCCTCCCCACTCGCCCTTTGCATCAAGAAATGTCTTGGCCATAAGTTACCGTTACCAAACACTGGAGGTGTCAGTGAATTTTCAATCAGTGATTGCAACATTGAATCAATTCTGGGCAAAACATGGTTGCTTGATTGCCCAGTCCTACGATACCGAGAAAGGAGCAGGGACGATGAGTCCTCATACATTCTTGAGAGCTATTGGTCCAGAACCCTGGTCAGTTGCTTATGTTGAACCATGCCGAAGACCTACCGATGGACGCTACGGCGAAAACCCGAATCGCTACCAGCACTACTACCAATACCAAGTACTGATCAAGCCGTCACTGAATAATATTCAAGATATTTACCTAGATTCCCTCAAAGCTTTAGGTATTTGCCCTGAAGACCATGACATTCGCTTTGTTGAAGACAATTGGGAATCTCCTACCCTAGGGGCTTGGGGAGTTGGCTGGGAAGTCTGGTTAGATGGCATGGAAATTACTCAATTTACCTACTTCCAACAGTGTGGTGGCATTGATTGTCGTCCTGTACCCATTGAGATCACCTATGGTTTGGAACGATTAGCTATGTATCTCCAGGAAGTAGAGGCTTTTACTAAAATCCAGTGGAATGACCAAATTAGCTATGGAGATGTTCACCTTCAGGGAGAAGTTGAACAATGTACTTATAATTTTGAATCCTCTAACCCAGATTTACTGTTCACGCTATTTGGTCTTTACGAGCAAGAGGCAGAACAACTAACCCAGCGAGGACTTGTTATGCCTACACTAGACTACGTTCTGAAGTGTTCTCACACTTTCAACTTACTGGACGCTAGGGGTGTGATTTCAGTGACTGAGCGAACTCGTTATATCGGTAGAATTCGCAATCTAGCAAGGCGAGTGGCTCAACTCTATTTGCAACAACGAGAGATGTTAGGGTTCCCGCTCAATAAACAGACCATAGCTTGAATCTAGAACACAAAGAGCTTGACCCAATCGGTAGCAGCAAGGCATTCCTACCAGTAATCACGACTGAGAGTGTATTCGCCAGGACTTACGCAAAAATGGGCATCGAAACCTATAGGTAGTAGGGTGCTTTATTAACTCACACCACATCTAGATTTACTAGGTAAGTCCTGGCACTCTTGACCCCTGTCACTGGAGGATATTGCTAGTGCTTGGAATTGCTGGATCAACGGGTCGAGCGACTACAATCCCAAGGGAATGTCTAACATGTCTGGCATACCGTTGTAAATCACGGGCAATGGTGACTCTACCGGCAGGTGATGCATGAATAAAACCGATATTCCCATCAGCAGTACGATACACTAAGCCAGTGTGGGTGACATCTAGACCAGGAATAGTAGTAGCAATGCCAATAATATCCCCTGGTTGCAGTTGATTGTAGGCTTTCCTAATCTGATCATGGGGAATGAAATTAACAGTTGTCTGCTTCAGATTAGCTTCCATGGCTACTATACACTGGTAATTTGACTCATCACTTACTAAAGATGGGTACTTACCCCTGTGTTTACTCATGTAGTTGAGGGTTTTCTGGCGGGATACTCCTCCTAAATCTAGCGCTATGTTTTTAACTGTGCCCCTTCTCTGATTGTCATCAATCCATTGAGAGAAATAGTGTAATCGGCTGCAATAGCCATTTAGATTACCATCCCCATAACGCTGGTCACGAAGGTGATTGACAAAGGTCTGCTGAGAATAATCCTTTACGGTTATCCCTCGCGCTAGGGCTAGAATGGTTTCCACAAAAAGGACGCAGTCAAATTCATTGAGGGTGATAACTAAAGTTTCTTGACTGGCTTGGTCTAATAAGTGAGCTTTATAGCTTGCGCCCAAAAATTGCTGTGCGATCGCTTGCATGATCTCTGGTAGCGTCCGCTCAGACAAGTGGTTTGCGATCGCATACTCCATCACCTGCTCGAAACGCTTTTTATCTGCTGGGTCACTAATTTCTGGTAGGGGAAATTGGGCTATCATCAGTGACTCAGCCCTATCCTTTAATGATTCGGATATAGTGCTAGTAATTAATTTGCTAGTAATTAATCGTTTATGGCCTAGTTGACCAGATTCTGACTCAACAGTAGCTTGAGATACTAAACCAGAAGCCACACAACACGTGAGTATATAAAAAACCGCAGCTAGCCTCAAGCTTTTTTTCATTCTTAAACCTACAAACCTACCCTAAACCGAATGCGAAGGGAGAACCACTTTTGATCTGTTAACCCATATTTATTCACTGGTCAGTGTTAACTATTTCACTGGCAACTTTAGGCTCCACAAAATTATTTTCCTGTTCAGCATTTTTGACACTCCCCATAGCTAGAAGCTAGGGGATTCTTGGTTCAACGAGCTGACTTGCTCAACCAGACCGGAATCAGGAAGAGTAGAGGCCAATTCTCCCCAAGCGTTAATTAAAGTTCCCGTGTGCCCCACGGTACTCAAGGCTCTAGTTAGGATGTTTTTGGCGGCATTGTGGTCGCGATCTAGCCGACACCCACACTTACAGACATGGGTTCGAGTTGATAATGACTTCTTGACCACCTCACCACAATTGGAACAATTCTGGCTTGTATAAGCAGGATTAACTGCGACAGTTATCCGACCAAACTTTTGACCAAAATACTCCAACCATTCCCTAAACTGGTACCAACCTGCATCATTAATAGACTTGGCGAGACAGTGATTTTTAACTAAGTTTTTAACCCTCAAATTTTCGTAAGCGACCAGGTCGTTAGACCTGATTACGCAACTTGCCGGAGACGAAACCTTAGATAGTGGAGCCTTTATGGGTGTTCGGCTTTGCATAAAAGGGTTAAATCTTTTGTAATAAGGCTCCACTATCTTACGGTAACTTCTAACCAGTCTCTTGGCATGTTCTTCACGTTGCCTACTTATTTTGAGGTGTGTCCTGCCTAGTCTATTCCCGAAGGCAGATTCTCACGCGTTACTCACCCGTCCGCCACTCCCCCGAAGGGGCGTTCGACTTGCATGTGTTAAGCATACCGCCAGCGTTCATCCTGAGCCAGGATCAAACTCTCCATGGTACTCAGTTTTTTTCTTTCCCTGACCCTTAGTCAACTTAAACAGTTAACTTCGAACCAGTTCGGAATTTTAGGTTTTAGTTTTAGCTAATCTGTCCTATAATTAGGTCAGACTAAATTGAAAATTTCTTGACGAGTAGCGACCGTATATTGGCTCTCAAACTATAGATTTTTCTTGGTTCGGGGCGGTGCGGTGCGCTTGGCTTTCCTCATCGCCATTTACTAATTTACAGGGTAAAAAAGGGTTTGTCAACCTAAACCCGAAACTTTGTTGGGAATAAATTCTTGAAACCTAGGCATGACAAGGGTTTTAGAATTAAAAAATTTTTTTTTGAATCCGTTTCCGAGGTCTGACCAAGGGAAGAGGGGTAAGCTCTGAGGTCACAGTGGTAGGTTTTTTAGATTTAGGTCGGCAGTGGGCAGTGGGCAGTGGGCAGTGGGCAGTCAGGAGTCGGGAGAATTATTAAGTAATTATTGTATATTTAGATACATACATTAACAGGGGCGTGTCGGTTGGTCGTTTAAGTGCAGGTTGGTATAATTGCTCCGATGCTTCCCAGTGAAACGGGCAATTCACCTGGATTTACTAGGAATCAAACAACTGAAAGCCCCGCCACAAAGTGAGCGGGTCAAAAGTTACCGCATTCAGAGGGTCGCCTTTATAGTCGGCAGGCTATGCATAAAAGAGGTGCGACCCGTGGCGCATTTAATTCGCCGTTCGCGAAGCTTCGCCTACGGCGAACGGAAAGCGCACCTTTGGTTAAAACTCGTCAAATAAGGCTCCACTCTTCTAAGGTTTCATCTCCGGGATGAAAGTTTATAGCGGCTTCAGCCGCCGTAAAAGAAATCTCTGAAAGATTCCGGAATCATAGCCCTTAAGCAATGTATACTAAAGTAGGTACAGGTTGAAAAACCGAGGCTGAGCCGGGAGAGAGACCCGTAACTTATTGACCTTAAAATAATAATGCCTAGAGGGCAGGGAAAATCCTCTTCAAAAACCCAATCATCAATTAACCGTTGGTGTGTGAACCCAGAAAAATCACACTTTAAAAGAAACGGTACGGTGGGGCACACCGGAACCAAGTGAAAAGGAAGGGAAACGGACTTTTTAAGGCACTTCCTATTAAGTAACTAAACGCTTAAGGAGAATCGCCCTCTGGGTCTGTCGTGAATTGACTAGGAACTTGGTCTTGACGGGTTCTTGGTTTAAGTACTGTCTAGTTTTTGGCGGCGTCAAAGATTAGAACACGACGGTTTAAGGCGGCTCGTTGATCTAGGAATCCCCACGCCTTTAGGACGGGGAGTGTCAAAGTAATTGTCCGGTTATTTCCAGGATTAATCCGTAAGTAGTGGCTGTTACCATTCAGAGGCAAGATTAGTGAAGAGCCCTTTGCACTGGCACCATGAAATCCATTGTTGAACAACTTAGACTTCAATTCACTCAAGCCTTAACTGCTGCCTTCGGTTCTGACGTGGCAGGGGTAGATCCAATGATGGTACCTGCCAGCAATCCCAAATTTGGTGACTATCAGTCTAATGTGGCCTTGGCTTTGAGCAAACGTTTGAAACAGCCGCCAAGAGCGATCGCAGAATCTTTGTTGCAGTATATAGATGTGGCTGAGATATGTCAGAGCCCGACTATTGCTGGTCCAGGCTTCATTAATTTGAGCTTAAAACCTGCTTACTTGGAAGAACGGCTAAGGGAGATTCACACTGACCCACGTCTAGGAGTAGCAGTCGCTCCAGCCCCTCGACAGGTCATTGTTGATTTTTCTTCTCCCAATATTGCTAAAGAGATGCATGTGGGACATCTACGTTCAACGATTATTGGGGATTCGATTGCCCGGATCTTAGAATTTCGGGGTCAAAATGTACTGCGCTTGAATCATGTGGGAGATTGGGGAACCCAATTTGGGATGTTGATCACTTATCTTAGGGAAGCTTACCCAAGTGCTTTGACTACAGCTGATGCCCTGGATTTGGGAGATTTAGTTACCCTTTATCGGCAAGCTAAACAACGGTTTGATGCAGATGAGGAATTTCGGGAAGCATCTAGACTCGAAGTTGTTAAACTCCAATCTGGTGCAGCCGATAGCCGCCGTGCTTGGCAACTACTGTGTGACCAATCTCGGCGGGAGTTTCAGATTATCTACGATTTGCTGGATATTCAGCTCACCGAAAGGGGGGAATCGTTTTACAATACCTTGCTGCCAGAGGTGGTGGACTATTTAGACAAGTCTGGCTTGTTAGTGGAAGACTCGGGAGCGAAATGTGTTTTCCTTGAGGGGTTTACAAATAAAGATGGTGAGCCTCTGCCGTTGATTGTGCAAAAATCTGATGGGGGCTATAACTATGCCACCACTGACTTAGCTGCACTGCGCTACCGGACTGAGCAAGACCAGGCTCAAAGGATTATATATGTTACTGATTCCGGACAAGCAAATCATTTTGCGCAGGTATTTCAGGTGGCTCGGCGGACTGGTATTCTTCCAGAAAATGTTGAAGTCGTTCATGTTCCTTTTGGTTTGGTTCTGGGGGAAGATGGCAAAAAGCTGAAAACGCGGTCTGGGGAAACAGTGCGGTTGCGGGATTTGTTGGATGAAGCGATCGCAAGATCTGGTGCTGATTTAGAATCGAGACTGAAGCAAGAAGGTCGGGAGGAAACTGAGGAATTTAAAGAGCATGTTGCCAAAGTTGTAGGCATGAGTGCAGTTAAGTATGCTGACCTTAGTCAAAATCGTACCAGCAACTATATATTCAGCTTTGATAAGATGTTGGCACTCCAGGGCAATACGGCACCATATATGCTTTATGCCTATGTCCGCATTCAGGGAATTAGCCGCAAAGGGGAGATTGATTTTGAGCAACTGGGAACCGATGCCAAAATTTTGTTGCAAGAAAACCCAGAATTGGTGCTAGGGAAGAAGTTATTGCAACTGAATGAGGTTCTTGGTGAAGTTGAGAAAGAATTGATGCCGAATCGCCTTTGTCAGTATTTGTTTGAATTGAGCCAGAAGTTTAATCAATTCTATGACCAATGCCCTGTACTGAAAGCCGAAGAACCCAAACGCACATCCCGTCTGCTGCTATGTGATTTGACTGCTAGAACTCTGAAACTGGGATTGTATTTACTCGGAATTCAGGTACTGGAGCGGATGTAGTACAGTGAACTATCTGAATAACTCTACTTCAGCATCAGCTAGTTCACGACACTAGTCTTCGAGCCACAGGGTGAGATAATGGTTTGGTTTTGACCAAAAAAAGGGGTTTCAAGCCCCGTCCTTCGTTCGGCGGCTTTCAAGTAATCTGTTATAATCAAAGAGTGGCCTAGCACAGACAGGATTCGTCGGTACTGTCATAAACCCCACGACGTAAAGCGATGTTAGCACGTGAGGCGCGAAAAACCTCATTAAAAACGTATGGATCCTAACAGATACCGAAAACCAGTAAAGCAAACTTTAAAAACTAAAAAGTACCGTGGGGCACACGGAAACTGAGCAAAATCAACGCTTAGGGAGACAAGCCCACTGGGGTTAGTTAAATTAAGCTAGGTATTTGGTTTTTTTCAACGGATATTCGGCTTAAATATTACCTTTGACGGATAGCTAATTTTAAGGCATGTCGAAGAACTAAGAATCCCCGTTCTTCCATGACGGGGAGTGTCAACACAATTTCCACATCTTGACCCAAAGCGTTTAAGAAGCGAAACAGCCGCACAATTGAAAAACCCGCCAACTTACCATTGATAAGTGCGGACACTTTAGGCTGATCTACTCCTAAAACCTTTGCCGCCGCAGCTTGTGTCATACCCTGCTTGGCAATAATACTACTAATCTTACGAGCCAGTTCTGCTTTAACGATTAATTCGTCAGAGTTTTCTAAACCTAAATCGGCAAACACATTACCACTACTAGCTTGTACTTCAATTTCTTTGACCATAATTACTACCTCTAGTCGTGAGTGTAATGTTGTGAGTAATGTTCTCTGGCTCTTTTTAACAATGAACAGCGTGTATAAGAGCACTCCCCATAGCAGCAACACAAACCACTCGAAGGTGGCAAAACATGCAAACATAGGGTGCAGTTCAACTAAGATTTGCTCGACTCGACGATATAGAGCCATAATCTAACGGGCTGAGTTTTGCTGATTCAGCCCGTTTGGAACATTCTCGTCCCTAGGCGCGATCGGGGTGTTCTTTTCTTAGGGGTAATTCAACCACTCAACCGACCACAGAACTTCGCACTGTCCAGTATCAATAGATTGTAGCGATTTGAAAATTAGTGAGTAAAGGATTTGACAACTGCTATAAGTTATGGATAATCTGCTTCTGATATTCTTCCTCACTCATCATCTCTTCGGTACTCTCCACTCGGTCTAAAAATACAATTCCCTCAAGATGGTCATATTCATGCTGAAATATCCTGGCTACAAAGTCTGTTAATTGTTGCCGCTGACACTGACCATACCGATTAGTATACTCCACCTCAATTCTAGTATACCTGGGTACTAACCCTCGAATTCCGGGAATACTCAGACAAGCACTGTTCTAGTAGGGAGTAGTTAGTGGATGAATATTGCTAACCAGCCACCAGCTACTATAGCGTTTTCCATATTAATGAAATACACACACCTATTTTTTCCCGATTCCCGATTCCCTACTCCCGATTCCCGATTCCCGATTCCCGATTCCCGATTCCCGATTCCCAGCGCTATAGCAATTTTAAAGTAATCATTTTCAATTAAAAAAATCTAAATCTCGTCAAAGGAACACACTATATGGTTGCCACAAAAGACAGCAAAGACCAGATTTTCCAAGCCTTTGAGCAAATCCTAAAACAGCGGCAAAATATTGACTCAAAAATTGCGACCAAAGAAGAAGAAGCAGAAAAAGCTAAAAATCAACAAGTCCTGGAAACTGCATCAAATTATACCGTTGATAATATTGTCAAAGGAATGGCTGATTTACAGCTGGAGTTTGGCACCATTGTTAATGAATTGTCAGAAAAATTATCCTCAGAAGCATCTAAACTTGATGAGCTAAAGCTGGCGATTAAAGTAGAAACTGAACACTTGCAATACCTTCAGCAAATTCGAGTTGTAGCTGATGCCTTACATTTGCTCAATCAAGAGCACCAGGAAAAGCTAAAATCCCTAGAGCAAAAAGCAGATCAACAGCGAGAAGAGATCGAAAAAGACCAAGAGCAAAAACGTAAGCTTTGGCAAAAAGACCAGGAATACTTTGAAATAGCACGTCAAGAACAAAACGAATTATTGGCTCGGGAACGACAACGCCAAGAAGCTGACTATCAATACGAATTAGAACGTCAGCGTAAAATTGAGACGGATCAGTATGAAGAACTGAGCCGTAACCAGGAGCGAGAATTACAAGAGTCCAATCAAGAAAAAGAAAAGCAATGGTCTGAGCGAGAACAGAAGCTACAAGAATCTCAAGACCTGTTTGAAGAGTATCAACAGAAAGTGGAAGCTTTCCCCGCTGAGCTAGATGAAATCGTTAAAAAAGTAAAAGATAAAGCAATTAAAAAAGTCCAAAACGACGCTAAAGTACAGGCTGATTTACTCACCAAAGGCTGGGAAGTTACTCAACAGGGTTATGACGTTAAAATTCAGTCCTTGGAGCAACACATAGAAAAACAAAATAAACAAATTGAAAATCTATATGGTCAGCTACAAGAGACCCTGAAACAGTCCCAAGCCCTGACTTTGAAAGCTTTTGATGGGTCTTCAAGAAGCAAGGATCAAAATTAGTGACTCTGTAAGCATTCAGCCGTCAGCTATCAGCTTATGCGCTACGCGCACGCTACTTTAGGTGCTAGCAGGCGCTTTAACTGAACGGGGTTGGATGAGTAAAACAAGCAGGGATTTTCAAGCAGCCGCACCAGCACCTTAAGCTTGTTTACTACCGACGATTAGCTGACGGCACCTCAAGTAGCGTGAGCCAAAGGCTCACGGCTGATAGCTGAATGCTTAGTTAAAAACTTTTTAAACATAAAATAACCTTGAAAGTATGACACGCAAACCTAACAGCAAGAACACCAAAGCAGAAATTTTAGAGGCTTACAAGGAATTACTAGCAGAACGAAATGCTTTGGAAAAAGAAATGAAGCAGATGAACAAAACGGAAACTCCTCAAGTATCCACGGTGGAAAAAAAGCAAACTAATGGATCCGTACCAGCAAAAGTCATGAAAGACAAAATGATGTATACCCTAGACAGCCTGGTTAAGCTGCAATTAGGGTTTGGTAGTAGTGTCAGTGAGTTGTCGGAAAAACTAACATCAGAAGCCGCTAAACTAGAAGAATTACGAACAGCGGTTACTGAGGAAACTCAACAACTCGCTGAACTCCACAATTTATCAGAAATTCAAGACGATACCTTAGATACGTTAATTGAAAACTATCAGAATAGCTCTAAAGCTTTCGATGAAGAAATTTACCAAAAACGGGAAGAGTTAGAGCTGGAAATAAATCAGTTAAAACAATCCTGGGACAAAGAACAAGAGGAACAGCAACGAGCTATTAAAGAACGGAATGAAGAACAAAATAAAACCCGTAAGCGAGATGCTCAAGAGTATGATTATAATTTAGCCCTACAACGCAGCTTAGATAAAGAAACCTACAACCATAACCAAGAACGTTTATACAAAGAATTGGAGGAAACGAGGCAACAACAAGAGAAACAGTGGGCAGAGCGGGAAAATGCGATCGCAGAGCGAGAGAAGCAGTTTGAAGAATTAAAAACTAAGGTAGAAGCCTTCGACCAGGAAAAATCAGTGGCTATCAAAAAAGCCCAAGAAGAAGGCAAAGCGATTGCTAGCCACCAGGTCAAAATTCAAGCCGACTTACAGAATAAGGAATTAGAAGGAAATAATCGTGTCTATCAGCTAAGAATTGAATCCCTGGAACAGACAATAAAGGAATCATCAGCACGGATACACAGTCTTTCCCAGCAACTCGATACTGCCCTCAAACAAGTTCAGGATTTAGCGGTCAAGGCAATTGAGGGTGCTTCTAATATCAACTCTTATCAAGCCCTTAAAGAAATTGCCTTAGAGCAAGCCAAAAATCCAACTAAGGGTAAATAAGCCCAAAAAGGGAAATATTTTGGTGGTTTTGAAGGTTGACGACATGGTGTTGTCAACCTTCAACTATTAATAGTTGCGTAGGGTGCGTTAGGGACGGGCCGGGTCTGAGCGCCTCTAACGCGCCTTGTTAGGTTGCTGCCCGTAACGCACCACCTCATATTCATTCTGCCCCTCAGCAATGCCGGTAAAATAGTCCGGAGTTGTATCATCAGTAATATTGGGTCAAAGCGCTAATCAACCGATGGAAACAATTTCGGTAGGTGGCGACTCGTGATCACAAGCTTGCTGACCAATCTTGAGCTATGGAGCGCGATCGCTTCCATTTTTTTTTTGGTTGTGAGGTCAGCAAACACATCCTAAGTTGTCAATTTCGGTATCAGTGTTCTATAAAATGGTTATGAACGTAATCAAAAAAATTCGGGTGTTACTGATTGAGAGGGGTGATTTAGCGCAGTTGGGTCTCAGAAAAGTCTTGGAGCAGTACAAGGAAGTCAGTTTAGTGTCTCAAGTTTCTAGCTTGCGTCATGTGGCCGCCCTTTTAAAAAAATCTAACCCGGACGTAGTAGTCATTAATTTAGAGCCTTCAACCAATACTGATGCGTTATTGCGCTTAGTCAGAAATTGGAAAGTGGCATTTTTTCCTAACATATTGCTGCTATCTTGGGACACATCAGAAGAATTTGTGATCAGCGCTTTTGGGGCTGGGGTAGATTCCTATTATCTAAAACGGATCAATTTTCCGAAAACTAATGTAGATACCAGTACTTTCTTAGATGCTTTAAAAGCTACCTATGAAGGGCAACACTGGATTGATCCAGAAATAGCTGGTTATCTCCTAAAAAACAGTATCAAGTCACCGGGTAATAATTTTTCTGGGATTACTTTAATCAATTCCTGTGAGCCTGACTATTATCAGATTCTTAGGGAAAATCCACTGACTGAACGGGAGCTAACTGTCTTGGAATTGATCGTAGCCGGTTATACAAATGACGAAATTGCCGAGCGATTATTACTAGGTCTTGGCACAGTTAAAACTCACATTCGGTCTGTGCTGTGGAAACTGTGCTGTGACGATAGAACACAAGCAGCAGTACAAGCACTTCGCAGTGGTTTGGTGAAGTAGATACAGCAGTTCTTAATTGGGTGAGTTACAAAGTTCTAGGTTTTAGGGAGTAGGGAGTAGGGAGTAGGGAGTAGGGAGTAGGGAGTAGGGAGTAGGGAGCGGTGCGACCCGTGGCGAATTTAATTACGGGTCAAGCGCACCGAGGGAGTAGGGAGTAGGGAGCGGTGCGACCCGTGGCGAATTTAATTACGGGTCAAGCGCACCGAGGGAGTAGGGAAGTCAGAAGAAGGAACTTTGGAATAGATAATAGCAATGCAGCGGTTTTTAATAACACCAAAAAATCCTCCAAGCTCTTTCCTACTGCTCCGAACGCGCCCCGCGTGGCCCACGGCCTCAGTCCCTGCTCCCTGCTCCCTTTTACTTCAATCCTATGTTCACAACTCAAATATAAATACTTGATCCATTAATATCTTAAGTTTAATTGTTACACTTTAATTGCTTAGGTTTACTTTTCAGCAAAATAGCTGATTAACTACTAAGCACTAACGCCTCTACCTATAGGTTGAGTTTCAGCGTTTTTTTTGTTAAGTTTTTTTTCTTTTCTCAGAGTTTTCTTAAAATTTAGTTTATTTATCTATTCCTTTTGGACGAGTAACATTTTGAGACTGTTGACGAGCTGTGCCAATGATATTGAGAGGTTAAGTAATTGTAATGCTTGAGGTGAAACAATTACAATCATTTAGCTTATTCAAAATGCTCCTTAACTCAATAACATTTATTAATGAAAATAAATTGAACTATTCCTCTGGGATCGCTTTTGCGATTTAAAAATTTTCTGTATCACAAGAAGAGTCAGAAAAATTACGGAAAGAAAAATCCACCATGGTGAACAAGTCCTCTGTTGCGATGTCACCTCGTCAACAACAGCGTTGGAAAAGTAAAGAAACTATGTTTGCTAAGTTGCTTGCTCAGTGGTTTGCTCAGTTGAAGCAAGTGCCCTTGGGCTATTTAATGGTCATGGCTGCGATCGCCATGGCATTGGATCTCTATATCAGTACCTCCGTCACTCCTTTGATGGGTGTATCATTTTTGATGTGTCTAGTTGTGGGAGTGAGGTGGATTGGAGTCCAACCTAGTAATTCTGGGAATCAAATTCAACGGCTAGTCAGGAAATATGGTTTAGGAGCCTGTCTTTTCCTATTCACCTTTCTGTGGTTTATGTTGGACTTTACCGCTGCGCCAGCCCATGCCCAGTTTTTCCAAGTCGCAGAAGATTGGCTAACTAGTGCTATTCCTGAAGTAGACGCCGATTTGGTGTCCCTGGTGTTTAACGTTTTACGAGCACTATTCCTAATTTATTTGGGCATTTCATTGGTCAAAGTAGTCAATGCTGCCCAACAAGATGATGACTGGAAAACCCTAGCCCGTACTCCAATCATCATTTTGATTGTAGTTACATTGGGTGATCTTTTAGCAGGCTACATCACTGGCACAGGAGCATAAACTACGCTATATCTAATTTGCCTGTTGAGTTTTATCTAGCTGAAGGGATGAGTAGTCAGGGTTTTATTGAGATTGAAAGTTGTTTCAATCACTGATAGTTGGCAAGTCTGATCCAAAATAGCTTGACCTATGGCAAATAATTCACAGCAACAATTCCGTCGTGTTAACCGAACTCTTGATGAAAAACCGAAAATTGGTCCTATTCCAGCCGATCAGTTTATCCCCTGGGCAATAATTTGGGCAATTGCCTATTACATCGTCAAGGGAGTACTAGGAG
This sequence comes from Moorena sp. SIO3B2, assembly GCF_010692525.1. Lineage (NCBI taxonomy): Bacteria > Bacillati > Cyanobacteriota > Cyanophyceae > Coleofasciculales > Coleofasciculaceae > Moorena > Moorena sp. SIO3B2. The sequence goes on along the minus strand of NZ_JAAHHE010000016.1, from coordinate 102,896 downwards.
CTAGTTGGGTATGGACATCTTGTTTCGGAGTTTGGGGTATGTCTACTTGGTGGGTGCTAACTTCCTCTAGCCATTGGAAATTTCTTTCTAAGTTTATACCTGTACCTCAATGGACAAGAGGAATGGGTAGATACCAAAGGCTTTTAGAGATTAAACGGGAAAAAGCAAAGGGCAAAGGCTAAAAAGTATGACAACAACTCAAGCTCACGATCAAGCTAAACAAAAGATGGGAAAGAAGCGGGTTGATGTAGGAAATGGTAAAAAGAAAACCTTAAAGCCGTTCGAGGATGACTGTAAGTTAGCTAGTTTCCTAGAAGTCAGACTTGATGGGTCTGATGTTGGGGCATACATTCTCAGAAAAGGAGAAGCTTCCTATAAATTTGTGTTTGGTTTTGAATGTCGAGGCATTCACACCACCTTACGGCAGGAGTTAATTGACCCGGTTTTTGATGCCATCGAAGCTGGGTTAAAAGATTTCCCAGAGCAGGAAACCCTCACGATTCACCTAAAGTCTTTCACTGATGACACTGATAGACAAAACACGTTGAGTCAGTTGATTAAGGGTACAGACTCTAACGAGTTAAAGTACCTAATCATGGGAGAAAAGAAGCGAATTCAAGACTTGACAAAAGGGGGGATTAGAAAGCCCAAGACATTGTATTTATTTGCTACCTATACCGTAGAATCAGGTCGAGAGGGAGCATCTGATAAAATCGAAGAATTTTTGATGACAGCTACCAAGTGGTGGAACGGATTTATTGGCAAGCTGGATGAGTATGAAAAACAGCAGATCGAGAGAGTGATAGAGATTGCCTTTAATAATGGCTATCAATTTTGGGAAAGGCTGTTGAGCAATCAAATGGGTCTATCGATTCGCCCTCTTTCTGCTCAAGAGTGTTGGAATTATGTGTGGCAGCGATTTAATGATACACCACCTCGTTCAGTTCCCCAGTTGCTTTCCTTAACTGAAGCTGGAGTTACCGAAGAGGTTTACTCAGAAATCCACCCGGTTTCTCTGTTAATGGAAGACTATACCGCTATTCCATTTGCTGATCGACGTTGGATTAATCTCAAAGACCAGTATACCGCAGTCATGCTCTTTTTAGACAAGCCTGAGGGGTGGAGGAATAAAGAATCCCAAATGCGCTATCTCTGGCAAGTCATGGCAAAAGATGAGGTCTATGACACCGATTGTTTTTGTGAGATTTCCAAAGCGAACATTAAGACAGTAACCAGCAAAATGCATTCGCTGACGAAACAGGCAAATGTCTCCTCAAAATATGCAGAGGAGAAAAATACGATTAATGTTAAAGCACAATTAAATATTCAGAAAAATGTCGAGGCTCAGGCGGCTATCTATGAAGGAGCCGTGCCATTTAATGTCTCGGTTGTTTTCTTAGTTCATCGCGATTCTCCACAAGATTTAGATCAGGCGTGTTATACTTTAAAATCTTATTTTCCGCCACCAGCTTGGATGGTAAGGGAGAGCGAGTATCCTTGGAAAATATGGCTAGAAACCTTACCAATTTCCTGGAGCAGACTATTAATGCGTCCGTTTAAGCGATCGCATACCTATTTAAGCCATATTGCACCAGGCTTAATGCCAGTAGTCAAAACCCGGACAGTGGATAGAACGGGATTTGAATTAATCTCTGCTGAAGGGGGTACGCCAGTTTTTATTGACTTATTCAAACAGCATAAAAACCTAGGTATTTTCGGAACCACCCGCAGTGGAAAATCTGTTTTGGCATCAGGAATTATTACCCAAGCCTTGGCTCATGGTATACCCATCTCAGCTATGGATTATCCAAAACCCGATGGCAGTTCTACCTTTAGTGACTACACCGCTTTTCTCGGGGATAAAGGAGCTTATTTTGATATTGGTCGAGAGGCAGTTAATCTTTTCGAGTTGCCCAATTTAAAGGGATTAGATGGTAAACTACAACAAGAGAGACTTACAGAATACAAAGAATTCTTAGTCGAAGCACTAATGCTAATGGTTCTTGGCTCCACGACGTTTCATGACCGGACTTATACGGATAACATCAGAGCCATGTTAAGCTTAGCAATCAAAGCCTTTTTTGATGATGATCAAATCCATGACCGTTATGTAGCAGCAAATATCAATGGCTTAGACTCTCAAGAATGGCAATTAATGCCTACCCTTGCAGATTTTATTGATTTTTGTTCCTTAGAGAGATTGCGAGTTACCTCTGTATCTGGGGATATCCTTCAAGGCTTGGATCAAGTCAAATTGCGACTGAGGTATTGGATCAATAGCCGAGTAGGACAAGCGATTAGTCGTCCTTCTACCTTTAGAAGTGATGCTCAGTTATTAGTCTTTGCCTTACGGAATATTAGTAGTGACGAAGATGCTGCACTACTCTCCTTAGGGATTTACTCAGCAGCCTTAAGACGTTCTTTAGCCTCGCCGGTGAGTATATTTTTCATCGATGAAAGTCCGATTCTGTTCCAGTATAATTCCATTGCTGAATTAATTGGCAGATTGTGTGCTAATGGAGCTAAAGCAGGAATTCGGGTAATTTTATCCGCTCAAGATCCAGATACCATTTCCAAGTCTCCCAGTGCAGCGAAAATTTTTCAGAATATAACAACACGCTTAGTAGGGAGGATTCAACCAACAGCAGTGGATAGCTTTGTTAATATTTTGAAATATCCTTCAGAGATTATTAACAAAAATGCCACAGAAGGATTTTTTCCTAAACAAGAAGGAATGTATTCTCAATGGTTACTCGATGACAATGGGATTTACACCTACTGTCGATTTTATCCCGGTTCAGCACTGTTAACAGCTGTTGCTAATAATCCTGAAGAATCAGCAATTCGTCAGACAGCAATGCGCTTACATCCCCAGGATAAAATTATGGCTATGCATTATGCTAGTAAAAAAATGGCAGAAATGCGTAATTCAGAAGTCCAAGTTGTGAATTCAAAGTTACCCGATCCGAGAGCAAAAGTTCGACTTCATAATTAAGCCATAAAAATAGGATATAATCTAGGTAAGTCAGGGATACGCTTTTATAGCGCTACGGGCAAGTAAGAAGTTAGAAGTCAGAATTCAAAAGTAAGCGATTACTTACGTTTCGGAGTTTAGGAATGTCCTAATCTCAATGGGTAGTGCTATATGGTTTAGCTTTCAGTTTTCAGTTTTCAGCCTTCAGCATTTTTTCGTAAATATTCAATCTAGGAGTTCAATCATGGCTAAAAATGTGACCAAAACTTGGATACAGTTGTTAATTATTAGTACCCTAATTACAACAGTTCCTAAACCAGCCTATGCTTCTGGTGGAATTGTCGATAGTTTTGTTGACTCGTTTGTTGAGGAATTTCAGAAGGTTAAGTCTTACTTTACAAATTTCTTAGATGAGTTTACCAATCTACCAGAAACCATAGACAACGATTTGAAATCAGCATTGGAAGATTCCATGGGAGTTTTAGGTATCCCCGATGTGGAAGACGTCAGAGCGTCAATTGAGGAAAGTCTCCAAACAAGCGATTACCCAATTTATGAAGGAGACAAACTTGCTAATGAAGTAGAAAGGCAAGTTGCTAGAGCCTCAGCCTCTCGTGTTCTGAGTCAAGAAGGACAGGAGCAGTCAATCCGGGAGCTAAAGCAAATGCAGAATACCGTTTCAGAGGTAGAGCAATCAGCACAAACAGCTCAAAATCAGACAGTTACCCAGAATGTGATCAAAGAAGTCGCTCTTCAGAATGCTCGTCAAGCCGCCATACTCGGCTCCTTGCAAGCCGCTACCGTTGAGGAAGCGCAACGACAGGAAATTTCTAACATGCTCCAGAGCAATATCTCTCGTGCTTTGGATGGACAAACTCAGGCAGATCAATACCAAAAACTGGGCGCTGGTATGGAAACTTTGAGAATTACCTCATTAAGTGGCTTGTTTTAGTTAGCTAGGGTGTTGACTGTTGGCCGTTGACTGGTAAGAATTCAGCTATCAGCTGTCAGCCGTCAGCTAATCAACAGGAGGTAGTAAACCAAGCTTACGGGCTGGTACGGCTGGTTGAAAATCCCTGCTCGTTTTACTCATCCGACCCCGTGCAGTTAAAGCGCTTGCTAGCACCTCAAGTAGCGTGGCCTAGGAGCAATAGCTGATAGCTGATACCTGACGGCTGAATGCTTACGTTGATCGTTAATTGTTAATCCTTAACCGTTGACCGTCAACAGTTATCTGGATGCAGAATTCTTCAATTATTATCAATTCTGAACTCACGCACCCTCCGCACTTAACACTTAGCACTTAGCACTCAATACTCCCCACTCATTACTCCGCACTCAATACTTCCCACTCAAAACTATTTCTCCTATGTCTCCTTGGTCTGGCTTACCTGCTTGTCCCTATTCCTACCTTATTTGTTTATCCCCATGTGTAGCGATCGCCATGTCTACTTGTCCTTATCTTCCGGATTTCCTCCGTCTGCCGATCTCTGTGAATTCCTCATCTACCCACTCTCCCCACTCTCCCCACTCTCCCCACTCTGCTCATCCCATCACTAATCACGTCAAGAGGTAGTCATTAAATGATAGTCACCCCCAACTTAATCGCTCAATTTAGTAATGGAGCCTCCCAAATTATCCAGAATGGTCGTACCGGACAAATTGCGATCGCACAAGCCATGGATGAGCTGTGGAGTGAAGTCCTCGGAGGTGGGTTGTATGCTGTGATCACTAAACTGGGGGTGTTTTTTGCCGTGGGAAGCTTAGTTCTATTCATGACTCAATGGGCAAAAGCCTTAATAGAATACGATGAGCCAATTATGTGGTCTGAGATCATCTGGCCCTTATTAGTCGCGGTTTTGTTAGCCAATGATGGAGCAATGTTAGCCAATGGCACCCAAGGACTCAGAAGTGTAATCAACAATACGTCTAATTCACTACTGCAAAACGCATCTGCCAGAATTTCTTTGCAAGAATCCTACCAAATTGTGACAGAAAATATTGGGGCGAAGGCGGTTATTGATTCCTTGGTTTCTCAATGTGATGCTATCGTCGATGTTCAACAACAGGTGGATTGTTTAACAAATGCAGAGCAACAAGCACAGGAGTTTTCTAGAACGTTAAACCCATCATCTCAGGCATTTCTCTCTCAAATTGGTTCATTGCTTAACCCTCTCAATGTTACTGAACGAGTTGGCTTTGCTTTACAAACCGCAGTAACGGGTTGGTTAATGTCGATTGGGATGGCATTTCAGTGGGTAGCAGAAGTTTCCATGTTGCTAACCGGACTATTAGGTCCATTAGCGGTTGGGGCCACATTATTACCTGTGGGAGCTAAGGCGATTTACGCTTGGTTAATTAGCTTTTTCTCCATCGGTTTAGTTAAAATATGCTACAACATTATTGTTGGTTTAGTCGCCACCTTAATTGTTAATGCTGAGAGTTATAACCCATTAGTTTTTGCTTTTGTAGCTGGATTGATTGCCCCCATCCTAGCGTTAGTATTAGCCGCTGGAGGAGGTCTAGCTATTTTTAATAGCTTAAACTCCTTCAGTGCTTTTGTATTAGGAGGCTTGAAATAAATGGACAGCACGAATAGTTCTCCTCAGAATAAGCTTAAATTTCTCCAAAGAGGTAAGAAGAGTACTTGGTTATCCAGTTTCAATGTGACGGATAGTCTGGGAATTATCTTAATCAGCAACTTTGCTTACAATACCTTAATTCTGTTTTTCCTAGCCCTGTTGTATGGCGCTCAAGCAAGGCTAGCTAATAAGCCAGCTCCTTCCTTAGTGCAATTGAAGACTGGTGAAACCACTGCCGTAGAAGCCATTGGGAATAAAGAACGGACAGCAGAGGTAATTAAAGCATTTACAATTAAAACCATGAGTGACCTGTTTACTTGGACAGGGCGATTACCTGGAAAAGATGGCGTTCCCTTTTCTAACTTAGACTCTGATCCAGGAGTAGAAATTCATGGCAAAGGTAGGCGTCGAGGTAAAATATCTACTCAAGCCTGGAAAGCTAGCTTTGCCTTAGCCGATGATTTTCGTGATCCGTTTCTATTAAAGTTAGTAGACTTAACGCCATCCAACGTATTTAAGGGCAAAACACAATTTGCTTTTGTCCCCCAATTTGTCAGAGAACCTATTAAAATAAAAGAAGGGGAATGGACAATCGATTTGGTTGGCACGTTAACCGTTCTAGATACTACCAATAATTTGCCTACCTATATTCCCTTCAACAAACAGGTGCATGTACGGGCAGTGGAGCCTCCTAAGTATTCACCAGGTATGGCAGACGATAGTCTACCTCCAATTATTGCTAAGGCTAGAGAGAAAGGTTTGGAGGTGGTCAGTATCAAGGATTTAGACTCGAAATAAACCTGAATCCTGAGTCGAATAGTCCTGATTCCAAGAGTCCAATAATCCGTGCATCCGTCCCTGTTTATACATCAGTGTTGTGCGACTAATGACTACAGCAACTGGAATAACTACAGCAACTGGGAGAAATTATGAAGCTATCAGATCTCAAAGACTTTGATGTCCAAAGCATCGAACATAAATCTGAAGAAGAAATGAGTAAAAAAACTCTGATTCAGCAGAACAGTGGTGCAGAGAATACCGCCCCGACATGGACAGAAGAATCATTAGCGGAGTTGTTACAATTTGATACTAGTTATGACCAAGAAAAAAATCCTAGCAGTCAGGGGGTAATAGCATCGACTGATGGTACCGCTGATTTAGATCCAGACTTAAATGTTACCCAAGCGGAATTCGCCAAATCTGGTTGGGCAAAAGGTGCTTCGGTTGGTGCAGTAACTGGGTCAATTGCTGTAGTCGCCGGATTAGTTTTTACAGGGATGACCTCCTTGTCTTCTAAGAAGAAATTGGTCGAAAAAGTTACTCCGATTCCCACCAGTGTTGATAACGAAGCGGAAAACGCGACCGATTCTGAAATCGGACGACTGAAGACTGAATTAGCCCTAGCCAAGCAACAAAAACAGATCCAAGCCATTCAAGAGAAAAAAAGACCAAAAACAACCATAGAGCTTGCCAAGTCAGAAGAACCCCCATCACCGAAAACAGCTCCACCACCTCGTCCTAGGCCAGCAGTGCGTTCAGCACCACCCCCTCCTGTGGTAAGAGCATCAACCCGTCCAGCACCCCGTCCAGTACGGCAACCGGTGGTAATTCGTCAAGCTCCCCCACCACCGCGTCCAGTGCAGCAACCAGTAGTAATTCGTCAAGCTCCCCCACCCCGTCCAGTGCGGACAGCACCAGTGCGGAGAGCACCAACACCACCCCCTGTGGCAAAAGCACCAACACCTCCTCCACCTCCTCCAGCCCCAGCACCAAAGATAGATCCCATGGAGCAATGGCTGGCTTTGAGCCAACTGGGAAGTTATGGTTTGAGTTCGGTGAATACTCCAGAAGCGCCACAGGAAAATGTGGCGATGATGGAACCAAGCCCACAAACACAAGCAGTAGCCCAACGAAACAATGGGATCAGGGGACGCTCTACTATTGCTAGTACATACTCAATTCCAGCTGTACAGAGAGTTTCCAACTCTCCCAATCCTCCCCAACCCCTTAATGGATCTCCCGTTATCTTTGCTGATCAAGTTGCTATCTCAGAAGAAGCCAGTATTTTAGCTGGGAGACCGATCAGACGGAAGCTATTTTCCTTTGGTCAAGAAGCAGCTGGAGAATTAATTACACCAATTGTTTGGACAAAGTCGAACCTATCTCGAAATTCTCAACAACCAAATTTGGATGAACGATTTGTGGTGCGTCTGAGTGAGCCTCTAGTGGATCAAGATAACCAAGTTTTGCTCAAAGCTGGTACCAAAATTGTCTTTCTCTGTGACATGGTTGATGATAGTGGACTAGTCAATAGTGATGCGATCGCATTAATCATCGATGACCAAGAATATCAGTTACCCCTAGGAGTGATTAGTCTCAGAGGAGATAAGGGTAATCCCATGGTGGCGAATGTCTGGGATCGGGGTTCTGATGATATCGCCAGAAATGACATGATCGCCTTCTTGTTTGGTTCTGCTGCCAAAGTCGGAGAAGTACTCAATCAACCTGAACGGAGTCAAATTATCACCTCCAGTGGTTTTGGCTCAAGCCAGTCTAGCACCTTCACTAGTCGAGACCGCAACCTATGGGGAGCAGTGCTTGAGGGAGGGTTTAAACCTCTTGCTCAGGACATTGTAGAGCGTAATGCTTCAGCAACACGCCGACTACAAAATTTGCCCAAATTGTGGTATATGGGTGCCGGGAGTTCCGTACAAGTTTTTGTCAACACACCCTTTGAGCTGTAGTAGCCTGTCTTCTGAATTCATAACCCTGAATTCAGAAGACGGACTTAGCTGATAGCTGAGGGACTGGATCAAGACAATACTTATAGCAATCGAAGTAAAAGTTAAGACATATTTCTGTTCCCTGTTCCCAGATCCGCTGTTCCCCCCTTCCGCGCGGGGGGTTAGGGGGGATCCGCTGTTCCCTTTAAAACACAATAGTATGTCCTAAACTATACTGCCATTGCTATACATTTTGACGTTTGAATTTTTCATTTTAGGAGCTTGTAAGTAGCCATGACTAATTTTTTTTCAGCCTTGGAAATCAAATTAGGTCAAGAGTTAAAAATTACCCCAGCCAAAACTCAGATTTTTTTACTATTTGCTTTATCCCTTTTTCTAGCTAAGCCAGCTTGGGCAGATCCTGGTAATTCAGCTATAGCAGTCAAACGGGTAAGTCTAACCTCTTCTGGGCAATCTTCAGTGCCTCAAAATAGCCCAATTCCAGTAGCATTGGCTCCAGGATATGGAGTAAATATCAGTTTCATTTCTACTGGGGAAGTTATTGAAAAACTCTGGATTGATAATCCCTCATTCGTTGCTGTTGATGTCGATGGTTGCTTAGATAACTTAGTTGCTAAAAAAAACTGTGAGTATAATCAGGCAACTGTAATTCATTTGCGCCGGATTGAACAACTTGATATTCCTGGTATACCAAAGACAAATAGCACACTTTTGACAGTAGTTACTCGTTCTGTTGAGGGTAGGCAAATTTACTTATTTAAAGTGACTCCAGCTGACCGACCTAGCGAAGTAGTCATTGAGTTTAATAAGCCTACTCCTTCCGTAGACTTTATAGTCGTCGATGCCATAGAGCGGGGGATCTTTCGAGCAACCTTACAAGGACTTTTAGTCAAGGGTTCAGAACTTCATAGAAAGTTAGATAATTTCGTAGTTTTTATCAAAGACGGTCAGACTATTTCAAATGCCGCCACTCAAGCCGGTATTTCTTTGGAATTGGCAGATAAATTGCAAAAAATGGGTCGTCGTCCAACTGTTCCAACAGCCATTTCACAAATGAATGAACAGAAAAACACCATTGAAGTCCTAACTAAAGAAGTCGTAATCCAGGAGAAAAATAATGAGCAGTAAGCATCAGAGAAAATCCAATAAAAATAAACCTTGGTTGCAAATGGATAAGCATAGGCGAAAAGGGTTTATTTTACTATATTGGTTCGTCACTGGCTTAGGTCTTTGCTTTTTACTTTCTGGTATTCTTATTGCCTCTGGATTAAGAATGCCAACAGCGGTCGCAACTCTTACTCCTGTTCAAAACAGTAAACTACCAGTAAAAGAAACGAAAATTGAACCCAAGGTAGAAGCACAAGTAAAACCACACGTAAAACCAAACGTAAAACCCAAGGTAGCATTAAATGCTGCAAGTTATCCTCTGAAAGACTATCTGCCAACCACCGCTTGGGAGGGAACTAAACTACCAAATTGGAATCAAGTCACCTTCGGAAGTTTTCCCGGTATTTCTCAAGGGGGTTCTTTTCAAGCCTCCTCAGACGTGATTAAAGCCGTAGGTTATGACCCATCAAGGATATGGTTAGCTGGTCAAACACCAGACCAATATATGAAATTAGGAGACTTTCAGCAGATATTTGAGCTACAAAATTTTAGCTTGAATAACATTATGTCCCTAACCGGATTCGACTTAGGAAATCTTTCCTTAGCAGATTTTGGGTTAATGAGCTCCCAAACCTTAGGTAGCTTAGTAGACGCCATCCCTGATTTGGAGAGATATACTATAGAACAGCTGCAACCAGTCTTTGGTTTACTATCGATCAATTTGGCCAGTAGCTTTGACCCAACAGAAACCTTAGGAGACTTTTTAGCATTCTCACCCCACCTCAGAGACCTTTCCTTTGACACCCTTGACCTATCAGGTTATACCTTAGATTCCCTACCTGGTATTGATGTTGCTCCCTTGGCTGCATTTAAGGATTGGCAGAATACCAATATCGCTCAAGTTCCTGGCTTATCCCAAGTACCATTTTCCCAATTTCCCAATCCGATTCAAGCACAAGGAAGCGCCATTGGTATTTTGGATATTGCCTTTGGCATAGCTGAATCTCAACGCTATAATACCATTTCCGGTAGTGATCAAGAAGGATTTAAAGTTCCCTGTGACAGTGAATGTGCTCATATCGAATTAGCTGGTCAACCAAGTATCAAAGGTAAGCAGTGGATTAGTGGTAAATATCAAGAAGTTCAGGGAGGTTCCGGTTTTTTAGGACAAATAAATGATGGGATGGAACCCACTGGTAGACACCCCTTTGGCGATGCCTTTAAGGTAGTAGTTTGGGATACATCAGAAACAGAAGGCTCTGCTGGTACAGCCTTGTTTTTCCGCTATTGTATCCGTAACACTTTTGTGGATTTAGGTTGTACACCCTATTTCATTGGTCCTGTACCATTTCTATCCTACCAGGAGAAAGATCCAATCTTTTTAGGCTTACTTTAGTCATTAATTTGAAAATTGTTAATTGTTACAGGACTTACGCAAAATTAGTATAATTATTTAATAACGCACCCTACCGAGAGATTGATTGCATAAGTCCTGTGTTTATTGTCCTTTTTCAATTTTCAATTAAAAAAAAAATGAAACAGACTCCAAATCATGTTGTTAGTCTACCTCCGGGATTAATTTATCAGCAACTTACCAAAGAAAATCTTATAGATTTTTCCCAAACTAATCAGGGAATCACCATCACCAGCTGTTTGATAGCTTTGGGTTTGCTAGCGATAATACCGGATGGCAAGAAAGGTCAATTAGCTACAGGTTATTGGGGAGGGAAAAAGGAGAAAAAAGCTGCTCGTAAAAAAGCTCAGGCACAGATGGCTAATCTTTCCAGAAACTCCGTTGCTCTCTACGTCGGCACTCCCGAAGACATTCAGAAGCGTCAGGAGCAAGAATGGATAAAGCAGGGGAAATTGAAAAAGCAACTGAAACCTGAAGCTTTCAATTGGTTTAAGCCTGCTGCCGAGTCCTTATATCTTCCCGATGCCCAACGAGGAATTGCCGCCATTGGAGCCAGTGGTTCAGGCAAATCCTTTTCAGTCTGTGACCCTCTAATTCGTTCATCCCTTGACCAAGGATTTCCTACAATTATATATGACTTCAAATATCCAGCGCAAGCAAAACGAGCTGTGGGTTATGCTTTAAAAAGAGGTTATAACGTACATATTTTTGCCCCTGGTTTTCCCGAGTCAGATGTCTGTAATCCCTTGGATTTACTCAAAGATGAAGAAGATGCGATCGCAGCCGGTCAAATCGCCCAAGTCATTAACCGAAATACAGATTTAACTGGCGGAAAAGCCAGTGGTGATAAGTTCTTTGAAGATGCGGGTGATAGTTTAGTCGAAGGAATCTTTTTGTTAACAAAGGCAGTTGGTACCTTAGTAGAAAATCAGCGATATTGTGATATAATGACAGCACAGGCAATTTTAAGTTTGCCTGACCTAGTTAGCCGATTGGAATTTGCTTCCCAGGAGAAATTAAATGTCTGGACCACTCGCCCCCTATCCCAAATCATTAGCATCAAAGAAAGTGAAAAAACCGTAGCCGGTATTATCGGAATTGCTCAGAGAACCTTCCAAAAATTCTTGAAAAAAGACTTTATGGGAGCATTTTGCGGAAAAACCACCTTACCTTTAGATTTAGAAGGAAAACAACTCATCGTCTTTGGGTTAGATCGAAATAACCGGGATATTGTCGGACCACTATTAGCAACAATCCTCCATATGGTAATTAACCGAAATGTATCCCGAATTAAACCTCGAACAGACCCTCTAGTTGTTTCCCTAGATGAGCTACCAAGTTTGTACTTACCCCAGCTGGTAAACTGGTTAAATGAAAACCGAGAAGATGGGTTTTGTGGTATTCTAGGCTATCAAAACTTAGGACAATTAGAAAACAGGTATGGCAAAGAGCTGACCAGAGCTATTCTAGGAGGTACAGCTACAAAGTTCATCTTTAATCCCCAAGATCCAGACTCCGCTAAAACCTTCTCTGACCTATTAGGAGAGTTTCAAATTCATTTCAAATCCAAATCCAAGAGTAGTGGTACAGGGGGCAGTTCTCACTCTAAATCCGATCAAAAAAACAAGCGACCACTTTTAGAGCCCGCTCAGTTTATTAAATTACCTACTGGTAAAGCAGTGATCATCAATCCCGCTTATCAAAGAGCCAAAGAAAGCTATGTGCCTTTGTTAGAACAAATTCAAATTCCTGAATCTGATCTTAAAGAGCAGGAGTGGTCAGAAAATTTATGGGAGAGTATTCGAGAGCATTTAATTAAAGTCAAGAGAGCATCTCACCGAGTTTCTAATCAGCAAAGGGTGCGTCAACTTAAGGAGAGAATGGCATTAGTAGAGCAATTATTTCCATTGCCAACAGATGGAGCTAGACAAGCACCAGCATCATTTTCTCCTACCCCAGCACTAATACCAAAATCTGGATCTAGCTCATCCACGGCAACTTCTCATTGGCCTCCACGTCTATCTGATCAAGATGTCTCACCAGACCTTCTCGAAGGAAGTTTTTAATCAGTTCCTTCCTTAGAGGTTACAGGTTGTAGGTTACAGCTTACAGGTTGCCATCTGATAACTTGAAAATTGTGTAATTGGAGGAAGCCATGTTTTCTAACAATAAAATAAATCCTGTAGAGGATTTAGATAGGGCAACAAATAACTTATCGGATCTACCTTCATTACCCATCGACTATTTTCCTAATGTGATTGAGATTTTTGATCAATATGGATTGTTAGCTGGCGTAGTGGTGTCCAAAGGCATACCCTATGAAATGCCTAGGCACAACGATCAGGTCAGTGACTACAATGCTTGGTATTTCGATGGACAGCTTTGCGTGTTTTATCGAGGAAAAAATATTTTGCTTGATCGCACTCAGAACTTGCAGCACCGAGCAGCAATTTTTGGAGCCTTAGGGTTGGGAGCATTAGGAGTTTAAAACCATGGCAAAAGTAACAATAGTCAGTGAGTCCTATGTATCATCTTTACAAGGACAATACCAAGGTGTCATTTCCAAATGGTCAAGTGGACTGGCAGCATTTAAGCAAAAGCAGCAGCAAAAGCAAGAACAAAATCGACAGGCTCAACAACTCAATGGTCAGGTATACAATAGTAATCAAGAGCCTGAAATTAAAATTACCGATGAGGATAAAGTAGTCTATGGTAAAGATGGAGATAAGTTGGTCAATGACTTGAACTCAGACATCATTGGTCAGTTGACTTTAGCCAAAGAGTCATCTGTAGGAGAGATGATTGGAGTCACCAATAAAAAAGTAGAATTGGATGGAATCGTTATTTTACAAACTAATGATGAAGGTGTGGTAAAGGTTAACGCTTTTGATGAACAACAGCTACAGGGGCAAAAACAAAAGATATCTAGTCCAATTCAACCACAAAACCAATCTTTAAAACCAAAAGTCCAACCCGTAAAAGCTAATACTGAAACCAGAGGTGGATTATATTCAGTACGACGCTCAGTGCAGGCTTTAGAGAATACACCACTAAAGCAGTTTTTGCAGTGCCAGGTTAATGAGATGCGTATGCTTCGTAGTGCTCAAAAACAAAAACAAGAAGCTATGCAATCGGAGTTTCTATCTGAATTGATTGAAGCCCGAATGCTTCAATCCAAGCAGCCGAGTTGGTGGGAAAAGGTTGTTTCACCGATTTCAGAAAAAGTGGAAAAATTCAAAAATGCTGTGTCTAATTACCATGAAACATCCCGTCAAAAAGAAGCTGCTGCTACCTTAGTACGCTTAATCAATTCTCAAGCATCACCAGGACAAGATACCTATGAATCAGCAGAGTATACGATTCATCGCGAGGATAATTCCTATGCAATGAGGGACAAAAAAGGTAAGGAATTGATAAAGTTTCGCGCTGGTGCTATGGGGGTCACTGTACAGGGAGAACCCAAACTCAATGAACAGCAATATCAAGAAATTTCACAGGTAAAAAAGCAGTTAGATTGGGGACAGAAACCTGAGGGAAAGTTTCGGCAATTAGGAGCTTCTGAGGCTGACTACTTTAGCCGTGTCAAGGCAGTTGCAGATACATTGGTCGAGTATGCCCAATCACAAGGAAATACTGTCCAGGTTGAAGGTAAACTCAACTATAACTGGAGAGCAACTCCCAATGGCGATATCACAATTGCGGCTAAGGACAGACGAGGAACCATCTTTTCACAGCAGAAAGGACAATTTATGTCCCAGATGACACAACGGGATTTATCCTACTTTGAGCAAGCCTTAAAACCTTTAATGAGCCAAGCGCCACAACGACTAGTTCAGCCCTCTCGATCATCAGTGCAGTCTCTAAAATCTCAAAGCCTAGGTGCTCCTAACCCCTTTGCTCACTCCAGTTTAACAGCACTAGCTTCAAGCAATGGACAGGCTTTTCAACCGCCAGCTAAAACACCTTTCTCGGAACCGATTAATCTCAAACAGAAATCAAAGGAGCTATCTTTGTAAGGCTTTTTGTTAACTGTTAACCCTCAACAATAAACAACCTGATCTAGCAATCCTCTATAATTCGTGAACAGTCACAGGTCTTACTCAGTAAGGATTCAGCTATCAGCTATCAGCCATCAGCCAAGGCCAAGTTGGCCGTAGGCCACGCTACGCCAATGGCCACGCTACGCGAACAGGTATAAGCTATAATGTATTAGCTATAATTTATAAGCTATAATGCATCAGCTATAATGTATTAGCTATTAGCTATCACCCAAAGGCTGACTGCTGACTGCTGACTGCTGAATGCTTACCTTACTCAGGACTCATTACTTTCTTAGCAAAGACTAGTTTAAATGGAAGTATTGTTCACAAATTATTTAGGATTGCTATAATTTCATTTTGAATCAATAACGTTTGCTTGAAAATGAATATACCCGAAGTTGGGACATTATTAGAATGCTATGGAGCAGTATCTATAGGAATTCCCTTGATTGAAAGACACAATGTACTCAGGTGGATTTGTCAGAGTCTTACTCACCATGGAGTATTCCTGGTTTACCTCTGGAATTTAGCTAGTCGTGGATTTCAGAAAATTGAATGGGATGGAAATTATGATACCTTAGAAAGTTCAATGGTTAATGTCCTAGAAGAGCGTGAGCCATTTGCACAGGTTGTTGAAGTGTTGAATTTTTGTCAAGCCTATTCTGGTAAAGCTCTATTTATCTTAGAAGATTTACCGTCTTTACTCGATAGTGCTGACAGTGGGCAAACCATAACCATCAGAACCTCATTGTCTAATGTTCTCTACAACTTTGGTCTCTCAAGCGATAAGTTTCTAATTCTTTTGGATACGGGGGAGAATGAGTTACCTCGAATTTTAAACTCAATTATTCCTGCTGCCGAATTTCCTTTCCCAGAACCCAAGGAAGTCACGGCATTATTAAAAACTCATTTAGTAGAATATGGTTTGGCTGACCAAGAAACACCTCTAGACGACAGACTAGCTCGGTCTATCGGGGGATTGACTCCGGAAGAAATTCGGATGGCAGTCAAACTGGCGGCGAAAAAAAATAAATACGCCCCCATAGTGTCTTGCCTGTTAAGCGATCGCTCTGAAGAGCGCGCCAAAGGCGAACGCAAGCAATTTCATATAGCAGTCAACAAAGCCCAATCTCAATCAGAGCTAGCCAAGCAATTAATCAATTACAAAATTCACAGACTCAAAGGATTTGGTTTAGAGTTCCTCAAACCTGATGTTGGGGAATTTGGGGGATTAGATAAACTGAAACAAGCCTTGGAATGGGTGAAACAAGATTTTTCTGATCAAGCCAGAGCTTATGGGATTCCATTGCCCAAGGGATGGCTATTGATTGGTCCTCCAGGAACAGGAAAAACCTTTGCTGCCAAAGTCTGTGCTCAAACCTTAGGATTTCCTTTAATTAGCATGGGAGTGGATTTAGTAATTGGTAGTAGTCCAACCCATTTAAAACGACTCTTGCGTCGAGTTGAGGCCGCGAGTCCTTGTGTTTTGTTTCTCGATGAATTGGACAAGTTTTTTGATTCCCAAACAAATAACACCAAACAAATTCTAGGAATTCTATTAACCTGGTTGCAAGAGAAAACAACTCCCACATTTGTGATTGGAACTCTCAACCGATTAGATGCTTTGCCTCCAGAATTAACTCGTGCTGGCAGATTTGACAAACTGTTTTATGTCGGTTTTCCCAAAGAGATTGAGCGGTTTGAGATTTTTAAACTCCATGCTAGCCGATTTGATCCTCGTTATCGGGAGGGAAATGGACCATTAACAGAAAAACAATGGCGTCGATTATTGAGTGCGACACGAAAATGTACTGGAGCAGAAATTCGTGCCATTGTAGAATCAGCAGTGCAGCGAGTGTTCCATCAAGGTCAGAGAACTCCTTTTAAAATTGAATTGGAAAATCTATTAGAGCAGCGAGAAGCAATGACTCCCTTGTATTCTCAGGATACCGAGAGAGTTTTAGCAATGGAAAATCGAGCAGAAGGGGTTTGTAAGCCTTCCTCTTCACCAGATAAATCAATTTTTGCTAGGGAAATAACTACCTTGTGGGGAGAACGATTAAATGTTGGGTCTTAAGTGATATCATGTCCCGATAATTATCCTTAATACCAATTTTTACAGCACACTATCTCCCCATCAATCTTCTTTATTATGGGTATTCAACCGGACTTAATCTGATATCTAATCCGATGTAATGAGTAATGGGTAATGGGTAATGGGTAATTGTGATTACTCTCGTACCATTACCCATTAACACTTAAGCCTTACCGATTACCAACCAGTTTAATCAAGGAATTTTATACCTTGATTAGGTTTAAATATAGCAGTCGAAGTAAAGGTTAAGACATATTTTGTTCCCTGTTCCCTTCCCCCCTTACTAAGGGGGGTTAGGGGGGAACCCTGTTACCTTGAAAACAAAATACTATGTCCTAAACTATACTTTCCTTGCTATAACTGCTGATTAAGACTTAAATTCCAGCAGAGAATTTATCCCCAGTTTGCTGCAAGACGATAGGAGATAGACAGCTTTAGTATTGCCTTTCAGGGCAAAGTATTCCCAAATATGAAGACAATCTCCTAAACTCATAGTTTTCATTATCCCTTGAGTTTCTGTATAACAGTATAGTATCTTACCCGAAAAACCTTTGGCTTTCAATTTTTTTAGTTTTCTCCTTGAGTTAATAATTCCCACCAGTAAAGCAACCGATGAGCCTATGGCATCCATGGCAGCGGATAAACTAACCCGAAACTCCTGATCATCCTCTGTCTTTAATATTTCTAATTGGGATTGACCAATTGTAATCCTAGTCGGGGTTGCTTTTAGCAAATCTGAATCTTGGTTAATTAAGTTTACCCTTGGTTGGATTAATTGATTTGGGTCTTTCTCTAATTGTTCAATGAGTTGCTTTAAGGAAACTGTTTGATTTTTATCCAGGTAGGGGGGGATGAGATTGTCTGAAACTAAATATTTCCAATAAGCCAGTAAGCTGTTGAGAGGATAAACAGTCAAGTTTCTCTGGGAAGGAGTAGTAACCCATAATTTTTGATAGCCATTTTCTTCAAGAAATTTTTGAGCTTGTCTTGGAGACTGTCTAATCGGTATAGACATTTGCCGTAAGCTAAAAACAATTTGGTTATCAAGGCTATAAGCTCCTAGGGTGACTTCCTCTAATTGAAGACAGATATGATCTACGTGGGGATAATCCAAAAAATCATCATCAATTATCTGAGGATCAGTGTGATGAGTTTGAGCAATTAGGTGGGTCATAGCCATAAATTCCTTCTTCTAAATCCCTTGATTTAAGTAAGCATATGCGCTACGCGCAGGCTACGCCAACAGCTATTGGCCGTAGGCCACGCTACTTGAGGTGCAGTCAGCCTGAGCGTAGCGCGTTAGCTAACTGCTGAATGCTTACTGATTTAACCTGTTCAAGTTTTTGACTGTTTCTCTTTCTTGGTAGTACTCTCTAAGCAGAGCAACGGATTGATTATGTACATATAACCCCTTATAGTAACGTTCCTTTTTTCAGAGAATTTTTATCGTTTCAGGATTTTAACGTCTCTATGTAACAAATATTTACAAATCTTGTTATTATCGAATTTTATGGCTATTTATAAAGAAGTAAGCAAACAAGGAATTAGGGAAATGGTAGGAAGTAATCTTTCTCAAGAAAACCTCTCCCACATCAAGCAACCTGAAAGTCTGTCAGATTTAATTGACGAGAGGGATAAGACGGATTACTCTCTATTGGAAAAGCTGTTAGAAGGACGTTCCGATAGCTTTAAGGCAAAAATTTTAGATTTAGTTGTTGCGACAGAATTGGACGCTAATGACCCGCTATTCCTATTTTTGGTAGCAACGTCCAGTTTGGAAACAATGTTAGCAGATACTCCTAAATCCTTAGAGCAGTTATTCCGAAGTTGGGAAAAGGATATCCAGCAGATGATTGATGTCGTGGGGCAATCCACCGTGGATATTCAGCGCCAAGAAATTGCTAAAGCGATCGCTCTTCAGAGCGCGCCAAAGGCGAACGCGTCTGCCATAGAGCAATCAAAAGTAACCATAGAATCCAAGTCAGAAAGACAGCCCTGTTCCTATCCACCCAAAGGGTCAATGGATTTTCCGATTGTTAAGGCATCTCCTTTTACAAACATTACAGCCATTTGTGGAGCTGTGGTTTTGTCATTGGTTTGTGGACTAGGAGCGGGTTGGGGGCTATCTGAGTTAAGTCAACCAAAATTAGACCCCAATGGTTCTAGACAACTAACCCTAGACGAAGCAGCTACCTTAAATTGGGCAATCAGTAAAGAGGGCAAATTAGCCAGAAATATAACCAAATGGAATGCGGGCTATTTGGATAACTTAGAGTGTCAAAAGGATGCCATAGAGGCAGGAATCCGGTTAAACTTTGGGGGAAAAAAAGCCACTAGCGGCTATTGTCTACTTTGGGTCGCCCCTCCGAGCCAGCGCAAGTATATAGACGACAATAAATAAGTGAACCCTATTTTATCGCTATTTTGATAGAGATCAGTGTCGGTGTTTTGGTAATGGCTAATAAGTACGAGCCTTATCCCGACCAGAAGTACCATTTCTCTTATGGATTAGTGAGTGCTAAATTTTTCTGATGGTACTCCATAGCTTTAGTGTAGTTTCCTTGAGAGTAATAAGCGGCTTTCAGACTAGCTATGGCTTTTTTTGCTGCCTTCCGGTCACCGATGGCTTGGGCAATACTCAAACGTTGTTCATAATATTCAACCGCTTGGCCATAATTGTCTAAAGCATCATAAGCCTTTCCCAAGCGACCTAAAGCTTGTTGTTCTAGACGGCGATTACCTATTTGTTGAGCTTTGAGCAATTGCTGCTGAATATAGTAAATCCCTTGAATATAATCTCCTAGTGCCAAGCAAGCATTACCCAACTTGCCCAGAATTTGTCCTTCTAGGGGAAGATCACCCATCTGCTGTGCGATCGCAAAACGCTGCTCGTAATAGTCAATAGCTTGAGCATAATCACCGATGGAGTAGCAGGAGTTACTAAGATTTCTCAGAATTCGCTCTTCCAGCTGCGGTAACCCAAGACTCTGGGCAACATAGAGGCTCTGTTGCTGGCAAGCTATTGCTCGGGGCAAATCCCCTAGTGCCTTATGGGCCAATCCTAGATTGTTCAAGGCAGTCACCTCTCCCAGTCGGTCTTGGAGTTGCCGCATAATAGTTAGGCTTTTTTGACCATAGTCAATGGCTTTGAGGTGATTTCCTTGGTGACGGTAGGCATTTCCCAAAATTCCCAAAACCTGGCCCTCAAGACGCTGGTCTTTGATGTCTTTTGCGATCGCAAGACTTTTGTTACTATATTTTATGGCTTGTTGAAAGTTGTCCAAGGAATAAGCAGTCAGGGCCATACCACTCAGAGCTTTTCCTTGACCCCGTCTATTTGCCAATTGCGCATACATTGCTAGTGCTTCTTGAAACGACTGTCTTGCTGCGGATAATTGACATCGCTGGTGCTGCTCAATCCCTTTCTCTAAAAGTTGAGCAGCTTCACCGGTGCGATGGTTTGACGCAAGGTCATGAACATTATCTGGAATGTTGTCAGGTAATGTAGGAACGAAAGTTTGGCGTGCTGCCTCTACTAGACGCTCCCTATATTCGCTGTCATCACACGGCAACCGGCTCTCCATTCCTATTGCCTCTTAAGGATCATCAAGAGTTTTGTAGTTTTCTAAGTTTGCGCAATCGAGTAAAATCCTTTGCCATATATTCCCTTGTTTTGAATTGCTCAAGGTCGGATCTCATCCTTTGAGTGAGATACCACAGGGCATTAACGAGAATATGACGGTTTTCAGATTTAGCGCAGCTCAACCTAACAGTACGAGTGCGGGTACTTGACTACCATGATAACCGCATTAATGGTGGTTACCGCAACTTTACCAATATCATAACAAATGCTATACTAAATCTAACTTATGGATGATTTAATCTCAGCAAATAAAAATCCCTAGGTCAGCATTCAGCCTAGGGCTAATGGGCGTAGCGCATGCTACGCTTGCCAGCGATGAAAGCACGCCACTGCCCATCAAAGATTGTAGGTAGGGACTGTGCTAAACTTTTTTATTGAACTACATCAAGCTCAGATACATTTAACCCGGTATTTCCGCCCCATAACGGTAAGCCGTGTATAGCACATCAATTTACCAATTGATGAGGACGCATCTCTCAAAGCTGTCGAAAAAGCCTGACAGCGCTTTTGCCCCAAGCGCGAATTGACCAAGCGCGAATTGACATTTACTACAGAACAACCTAGATTGATTGTCTGATGCTTCAATGCTTTGAAGCTTACTTCTGTTATTTTCCGAATCTTTTTGTGAGCGGACGGTTAAGCTTGCAAGCTATGTTAGCTGTGTTTTGTTCATCAGCTATTTAATACTAAGCAGGTGCACAAAATTCATTCACATTTTGTAAAACTCAAATCCTTACAATATAAGGGTTACAGAGATTGCGAGTAGGTAATTAATTCGGCGATCGGTGCTTACCAGATTTTCCCGAGGCTTTCGGTGAAACTTCGCAAGATTTTATTAATTAGTTCTTTCCAGCAGAGTTTCTCTAGATGATGTTACTGCTGACTTGGTAGTCTCTGGTGTGCAGTAGACTTCGCAGGAGTTATTGGGACTTTCACTCAATTTCACCTTATGAAGTTGGACATCCAATTCTTGAATTGGTTGTTGCAATAACTGACAAATATAGATAGCAATATTTTCGGCAGTAGGAACAACCCGGGCAAAGTATGGAATGTCTTTATTGAGGAAAGTATGGTCAAAAGCTTCCAGGACATACTCATCCATGACTTGCTGCAAGGAGCCTAGATCAACAATCATGCCAGTGCGCGGATCCATTTCACCCTTAACTGTCACTTCTATGTGATAGTTATGTCCATGTCCGTTGGGACGAGCACACTTACCGTAAATCTGGTAGTTTTCCTCGTCACTGAGGTCAGGATGAGCTAGTCGGTGAGCAGCGCTAAAGTGGTTACTGATAGTCAGATATACTTCCATACCGTTTCCTTGATAGTCAGCCCAGAGTTTTGGATGTTCAAATAGCTGAATCTTCAGTAGTGGTAGATAGGTAACCAAGCGTTGCCAAATTACTCGTGCTATGTTTTCGGTAGTAGGTAAGGTTTGCTGAAATTCTGACCAAACCTCATTGAGATAAGCGTAGTCAAGTTGGCTGGTGACCTCTCGTTGGATCACCGTTTTGACTTTAGACAAGTTTTTCACCATGCCATACTTATCCAACTGAGCGGTCAGGGAAACGAACAGAACGTAGTTGTGTCCGTGTCCAGGAAATCTGCTCCCCAAACCAAACCGCTGAAGGTTCTCAGCTTCACTCAGTTCTGGTAACCAGTATCGGTGGCTGGCTGAAAACTCAGCACGGCGCTTAATGACGCATTCCATGTCAAGTTAGGTAAACTAGACTTATTTTCAGGATAAACTAATTTGGATTAGTGGTCGTTGGTAAGCTAAAAAAATAATATTGGTTACCCATTAGCAAAAATCTTTAACTGTGTCTTTAGCTTCCCAGAGCAGATGGGAAGCTATTCTGAACAGTTCTTGACCTGTGTGTAGGTGGTAGTCGTCGTAGTTAAGGGTAAACAGCTTTAATTCTTCTATCCCATCTCCTAACTGATTAAGACAGTAGTAGAGGTTAGCAGCAGCACTGGCAACGGTGGCAGGATTAGGTTGAGACTGAAACAGTCTCTGAGCTTGATGGAGATGATCACCACACTCTTCCAGATAAGCTTCAAACTCTGCCATGAGTTCATCATCAAACGGGTCAGCGGAGAGTTCATCAAGTTGAGCCTCTAGAGGCTCAAGGATATGACTAATCCGGTGGTTTACAGGTTGATAAATTTGCTGCAACCATTCCCCTAGCTGGGCATCAGTCTTTTTTCCCTTTTGCCGATGATGCTGGTAATGTCTTTGGGCATGAGCTGTTCGCTGTTGTCGATTCTGAGGCTCTAATGAATCCTGAAAGTAATTCCTCTTTTGGTCATAGGAACGCCGTCGCTCAGGGTTACTGAGTACCTCATAGGCAGCATTAACTTGGATAATTTTTTCCGGATCAGCGGTGGGGCTGTTGCTATCTGGATGAAAGCGCTTGGCTAGCCGTCGGTAGGCTTGTTTAATTTCTAGGGTCGTAGCGTGGGGATGAACATCCAAAGTTTGGTAGTGATTCGAGTCTGACATGGGCTACACTAAACCTACTGAAACCGGCAGCGATAGTATAATTGAGGTAGCAACTAAGCTCAATCCTTATATTTCCATCGATTTCCAGAGGTTTTAGGATAACTACTGAACCGAAGCGCCTTGCCCCATAACACTAATCAGTGGTGGCGGTTGGCTCTTGGAAGAGGGGGGTGCTTAGGTACCGTTCCCCAAAACTCGGTTGAATCATGACAATCAGGCATCCCTCATTTTCTGGACGTTTGCCAACTTCAATAGCCGCTGATAGTATGGCTCCAGTGGAAATGCCGGAAAGAATTCCTTCTTCACGGGCTAAACGACGACCGTATGCGATCGCATCATCATCCGTAACTGTAATCACCTCGTCAAGAAGTTCAACCTTGAGTACTTCTGGAATAAAACCCGCACCGATACCCTGAATTTTGTGAGGTCCTGGAGACCCTCCAGAAAGTACAGAACTACCAGCTGGTTCAACTGCGATCGCTTTAAAACTGGGCTTGCGTTTTTTGATCGCTTCAGCAACACCAGTAATTGTACCACCCGTACCAACTCCAGCCACCAGGAAATCCACCTGTCCTTCCGTATCGTCCCAAATTTCTTCAGCGGTGGTACAATAGTGAATTTTGGGGTTAGCTGGATTACGAAACTGTTGCAGCATATAGGCATTGGATGTGGTTTCTACAATTTCCTGAGCTCGCCTAATACAGCCACCCATGCCTTCACTACCTGGTGTCAGTTCCAACTGAGCACCATAAGCTCGCAACATAGCCCGTCGCTCGATGCTCATTGTCTCTGGCATGGTTAGGATCAGTTGGTAACCCTTGGCTGCCGCTGCCATTGCTAGAGCAATACCTGTGTTTCCCGAGGTCGGTTCCACCAAAATAGTTTTGCCGGGGGTAATCCACTCATTCTGCTCCGCTGTGTTGATCATGCTAACACCAATCCGGTCTTTAACAGACGAAGATGGATTCATGCCCTCTAGCTTGGCTACAATTCTAGCGACACAGCCTTCTGCTTGAGGAATACGGTTTAATTGTACTAGAGGTGTCCGACCAACCAGTTCGGTAATATTTGGAGCAATTCGCATAACTGTTGGAAATTCTGAGTTATTAGTTGTTATCCATCATCCATCCTAGTATTTTTTGACACTCCCACCCCTTCAAACAAAAATCCCCGCCTAGGGGCAGGGAAACCTAACTAATTCTCAATAGTCCTTGGGCAATTAGCCAGGGTCTTTAGAAGGTGAATGTGGTTCTGATGGTACCAATCACAGCATCATCATTACCGTCACTCTGCTCTGGATTAATCACCCAGATCACACCAGGAGTGATAGAGATATTATCGGATAGCTGATACTTGTAGAAGCCTTCTATGTGAATGGGGGTATCAATCTCATTCAAATCCGAATAGGGGACTGCACCACCAAAGAAACCTAACACACTACCTTCTTTCCCAAAATCGGGGAAGGCTAAACCACCGCCGTAACTCCAAATTTCACCATCTCCTTCACCAATCACAATCACATCGGTGTAGTTGAAAAATCCACTAAAGGAAATCTTGTCGGTGAGGCGAAACGCTAATTCTGCTCCGTAGGAGTTGGTTACCTTGTCAGCTGAATCAGCTATACGACTAGCAAGAAGTGCTTCTTGATTTAAGTTGGCAGCACGAGTACCTACTATACCATCTTCTCCAGCGCCTTTGCTGAATATGGCACTGTTCTCTTTATGGAAACCATGGACGTAAGTAAAGCCCACACCAATGCGGTCGTTGACGTTGAAGTTCAACTGACCCAAGGCAGAATAATCACCATTGAACAGACCTGAACCTTCATCAGGATCTGACGCATTGCCAGCTA
Source organism: Moorena sp. SIO3B2 (assembly GCF_010692525.1). Lineage (NCBI taxonomy): Bacteria > Bacillati > Cyanobacteriota > Cyanophyceae > Coleofasciculales > Coleofasciculaceae > Moorena > Moorena sp. SIO3B2. Next base: position 77,942 of record NZ_JAAHHE010000016.1, on the reverse strand, counting down.
GGTAACCCAGTGTGACAGTACTTGGTCCAATCACGCTCTCTAGTAAACCGAGTTGGAAGCTAACCCCTAAACCAGCACCACCACCAATCCGATAGATGGGGTTTTGTTGAGAAAATGTGGATAGAGAGCCACTACCACCATCGAAGTCTTGGAAATAGGGATTGAGTGTAGGAACGTAATCATCATGCCGACCACCAAAGGCAGCAATGTAAGTTGATACTTGACCAAACGGACCAATAGGAATGTCACCGTAATAGGCTAACCAGTCAACTCCTATATCGTTCCCGTCACCAGTACCATCAATCTCAGTGTTAAAGGTCTGGGTGAGTTCTGGGGTAATCTCACCCCCCGCTGTGAAGGCATTCAGGTTACCAGCACTCAGACGAGTTACTAAACTGTCTTGACCAGTGAAGCTGGTGTCGAGAACTAAACGAACCCTGTCACCAAAGACAACTTGGTTATTGTCATCTTCCCCAAAATCACCAAAGTTATTGGTCAGGGCGAATATGACTTCCCCTTCCAGTTTCGTAGTAGTGGAGAATTGGTGATCCTCTAGGAATGCGACTCGACCTTCGAGGTTATCGACCCGTGCTCCGAGGGTAGCCAGTTCTGCCTCAAACTCTTGAATCAGCCGTTGCAGCGTTTCTAAGTCTTCACGGGTAATAAAGTCAGCAGTACTAGCAGCAATTAAACGCTCAATCTGGTTCAAACAAGCGTTCAAGCCAGCCGCAAATTCGTAACGGGTGGTAGCACGGTTGCCACGGAAGGTGCGGTTTGGGTAACCAGCGATACAACCGTAGCGCTCTACCAGACTACGCAGAGCTTCATAAGCCCAGTCTCCAGGAGAAACATCCCGCAGTTGGGAAACACTAGTTACCTGATCTTGGCTGTTACTGCCTTCTTTACCGTAGCGTTGAATTTGATTTAACAGCTGGCTGTTATCTGAGGCTGAGGGGACGGCTTGGGCTATTTTTGTTTCTGCCTCCGGTACGTCTACCTTAGGAACTAGGGTATCGGCCTTTAAAGTTAATGATGTTCCCTCACCCAAGGTGGAGCCCATCGACCTGGAAAAAACTGGGGTATCCTTTACTTCTGGAGCAGTGGGGGCCGCCGCGATCGCCATTGTCTTTACTGGGACAGCTTGAAGTGGGGCAGCTTCCGTAGTAACTTGATTCTCAACTGTTAAGGAGTTGGCCTTGTTGGCTGCCTGTACCTCATTGGTACCAAAGGCGAGAGCAGCACCCACTACAGCAGGACTTATCAGTAGGGACTTCAACAGTAGTTTAGACATCTTCTCTTAATCCTCACACCTTTACAATTATTGAACTCTCCCCCGGATCAATCACGGAGGATGGTGACATACTCCCGACGCTGACAAGCACGCGACAGCACGGGCTTCTTACCAACACCAGCTACTGCTTAGGTTACTCGGTAAGCTTTATTAACGACACGGGATGCCCCTCCGCGCCGGAACAATACAAAAAAGTTCTATTTTCTTTGTACTGCAGGTGCGACCCGTGGCGAATTTAATTCGCCGACGGAAAGCGCACCTATGGAATTTTACCCATCCACAGATAACTCAAACTATCAAGTTTTTTCTGAAGGTCACCCCATATTCGTTGGTTGTCAAGGTTCAGGCGCGTAGGTGGCGGTTAGCTCTTAATTTGTTTTTCCCTACTATCCCTAGTACATCGCATTGGAAAGCTCTGTTCCGACCCTTGCCCCGCGCTCCATCCCTACACTTACTCTATACGGTAAAGTACGGGGATTCTCGCGGTTTAGATAAGAATCAGCGCTATTGCGATGAAACCTATTAACCTATTACAGGAACAATTTATTAGAGGAACAATTCTTATACTATAGCCTTTATCGACAAAGTGCTATACAAACTTTTTTGCCAATGCCTGTGAATGAACTTCTGCGCTAGCTGCGGGTCTATTGCTAAAGCAATTGTCACTTATTTAGAGTTATTGAAAGGATATTAACCCAGCTCTGAAATAACTTGCGCTAGGTCAAAATCTTTTGAGGTTAAGCCACCACTATCATGAGTGGTTAGAGTAATCGTTACCTTATTGTAAGAAATCTCTAGGTCAGGATGGTGTCCTGCAACTTCAGATGGTTCAACAAGTTTATTCACAAAAGCGATCGCTTCTACAAAACCCTTGAATGTCTTTTTACTACGCAGGGTTTTCCCTTCCACACTCCAGTCTTCTAGCTGACTCGCCTTGGCTTGAATTTCTGCATCGCTGAGTAGTTGAGCCATGATGGTTAGATCCACTCCTTCAACAATCCCAAAAAAAGACTATCCGCTCTCACGGCTAGTGTTTTGGTTAATCCATAACACCTGGTGTGAGAGCGGTCTAGCGGGTCTTCTGATTGAAACCAGGCTGCCGAGAGGAACTCTTAGGTAGCCCTGCCTAAGCAGTCATATAGATTCTCCGTAGAGAATCCAGCTAACTCCTAGAGAACAGCCCCGGCGCACAGCCGGCTAACTCCAACCAGATGACCCATGAGTTTACTACTATCTTCCATGGGCATCACCTCCTTTAATCCCTAAGCGGTTTTTTGTACCTTTCCAGGATTATTACCTTTTCTTACAATAACAGAGTATCCCTCAAATGGCAACCTCTGGAAACTAGCATAATTATAAGTTCAGCGAAGATTGCTCAGAACGTTCCAGTTTTCTGTTTCTAGAACTGCTCAAAGCCCCACCTCCAGGTGGGGCTTTGAGCAAATCCAAGCGCTAACCTTAATTCGGGATCAGCCTTGGAGTGTTACAGAGCGTTACCGCGAGGCAGTACTTCCTCAGGGAACTCAAAGTTTTGGTGAGGTTGATCTGCTGGAGCCATCCAAGCCCGCAGACCCTCGTTCAGCAAGATGTTCTTAGTGTAGAAGGTTTCAAACTCTGGATCTTCTGCTGCCCGGATTTCCTGGGACACGAAGTCATAGGCTCGTAGGTTCAATGCTAAACCTACAATTCCCACTGCACTCATCCACAAGCCAGTTACTGGCACAAACAACATGAAGAAGTGTAACCAGCGCTTGTTAGAGAAAGCAATTCCGAAGATTTGAGACCAGAAGCGGTTGGCGGTGACCATTGAGTAGGTCTCTTCCGCTTGGGTCGGGTTGAACGCCCGGAAGGTGTTGGCTTTGTCCCCATCCTGGAACAGGGTATTTTCTACCGTTGCCCCATGAATGGCACACAGCAGAGCACCACCGAGTACTCCAGCTACGCCCATCATATGGAAGGGATTCAGTGTCCAGTTGTGGAAGCCTTGCAGGAACAGGATGAAACGGAAAATACCCGCTACTCCGAAGCTAGGTGCAAAGAACCAGCTGGACTGTCCCAACGGGTACATCAGGAACACGCTGACAAATACTGCAATCGGCGCACTGAATGCGATCGCGTTGTAGGGTCTGATGCCTACTAGACGAGCAATTTCAAATTGCCGCAGCATGAACCCAATCAGGCCAAACGCTCCGTGGAATGCCACAAAGCTCCACAACCCTCCTAGTTGGAACCAGCGGGTCAAGTCTCCTTGAGCTTCTGGTCCCCACAACAGCAGCAGGGAGTGTCCCAGGCTGTTGGGAGGAGAGGATACTGCTACGGTCAGGAAGTTGCAGCCTTCGAGGTAGGAAGACGCTAAGCCGTGGGTGTACCAAGAAGTAACAAAGGTGGTACCAGTTAGCCAGCCCCCCAAAGCCATGTAGGCACAGGGGAACAACAGAATGCCTGACCAGCCAACGAATACAAAGCGGTCGCGCTTGAGCCAGTCGTCGAGGATGTCAAACCATCCTCTGGTGCTGGGGGCGCGTCCTACTGCTACTGTCATAGCAAGGATCTCCAGATATATATAAGTACGGTAAGCCGATTTACTTTCTTGCCAACTTTGCTACCTTACTAAAGGGCGTCTAAGTAAAGAAAAGTAAAGTTCGTCTAATATAACTATCATAATATGTCATAATTCTTAATTTTGCTACCCCCTTAAAAAAAAATTAGGTAATAACTGCACCCAAGATACCGCTCTTACCCCGGTTTGGGCTGGGGTCTAAGATAAGAAAAAGAAGTACATTTATAGAACGCGCTACGGCTTGATACTCCATGTTCACCATTGACTTGATTCTAAGGAATACACCCATGCCACTGTCTGTGCAACGTAAGTCAGAAGAAGAGGCGCAAGCGACCTACCAGGAAATTTTGACAGCCATGCGCTCTGGGCATCCTCAGTTGTTAGAACTCAGCTGCGATCACCAGCCAGAGAAGAAAATTGGCGTTCTCAGCGATCAGATCAGTGCAGCAATGATTTCTCAAAAATCTGGAGCCACAGGCTCAGGACGTACTCCCGGCTTCTTTGCCATGGCTGAATAAATTCATGGAACAGCAAGATATATAATGACTCAACCAGCAATTCAAGTAAGAGAGGTTGGCTTCAACTGGCCTAAAGGGGGGACAGTTTTGCAATCTTGCTCCCTGGAAGTCCCTAAGGGGGAGTTTTGGATGCTCTTAGGAACCAATGGCAGTGGTAAATCAACCTTACTTAGATTACTGGCTGGTTTATTGTCCCCCCAATCCGGTGAAATTTACCTAGCGGGTTCAGCAGGTTTTGTTTTCCAGAATCCTGATCATCAGCTAGTGATGCCTACCGTAGGTGCCGATGTAGCCTTTGGACTGGTAGCAGAAAAGCTCGACCTAGCTCAAGTTCAAGCCCGGGTAAAAGAAGCTCTAGCTGCGGTCAATTTACTAGACCTAGAACGACGCCCGATCTATGCCCTCAGCGGTGGTCAGAAGCAGCGAATTGCGATCGCTGGTGCGATCGCAAGACAGTGCGAGATTTTATTGTTAGATGAACCCACTGCCCTACTCGATCCAGATACCCAGATGGATTTAGTATCACAAGTGCGAAATTTAGTCAAAAGTAGAGGATTGACAGCCATTTGGGTTACGCACCGTTTGGATGAGTTGGATTATTGTGATGGAGCATTTTTGTTAGACCAGGGTCGGGTCATTGACCAAGGTCAACCGGAACGCCTGAAGCAAAGACTGGTAAGTCCTAATCACTGATTCTCGGGAAGTTTCCGGAAAGTGGTAGGATTTGTAATCGGCTAACTGTTAACAACAATAAGTGTTATAAATAACACTTATTGTTGTTATTGTAATATGATATGTTTTAATAGTTAAAGGTTGAGTGTTATTTTTGCTCAATCCTTTTGCCTTTTTATCAAGTGCAATTTATACTAATATAAAGAAATGTTAAATTTATTCTGGCCAATATGAGCAGTCCATAGGGACTGTAAATAGTATAATCCCATGGAAAATGTCTTGTTCTTCACCGCTGGCTATTTTACTAGTTGATGGCTATAACGTCATTGGCTCTTGGTCTTTCCTGAAAAATACCCGTGATCGTGATGGTCTGCTGAGTTCTCGCCAAGAGTTAATTGAGACCCTAGCCAATTACAGTGCCTTTGTTGGCTATGACACTGAGATTGTCTTTGATGCTCACTCACTCAATACCCCTAACAGTCGTGAGGTGATAACTAATAATTTATCCGTTTACTACACCGATTTCGGGGAGACAGCAGACACTTACATCGAAAAATTTTGCGCCTCCTATAGAACCAACCTTGTTCAACCAACTAAACGTCTGATCGTCGCTACCTCAGATCGGGCACAGCAATTGACTGTTGTCGGGTATGGTGCTCAATGCATGTCTTGCCAGCAGTTGCTCAGCGATGTTGAATTCACAGCTCGTCGAACCCGCCGCAAATACCGACCACAGAAATCCTCTCGTGGTCGTTTTTTAGTCAATTCCTTGGATGCCAAGGCTCAGCAGCGCCTAGAACAGTTGCGAAATAGTATCAAGTAAGGGGAGTGGAAAAAAATTTCCTGATCAAACACTTGACACAAACCAAAATATCCACTATTATTATAAAAGTGAAATCAATAAGCCCCCATCGTCTAGAGGCCTAGGACACCTCCCTTTCACGGAGGCGACAGGGATTCGAATTCCCTTGGGGGTATATAAAAAATAAAATACAACATAAAAAATACAACAGCTTAGGGTAGGCGATCTAATAAATATAAGATTGCCTACCTTTGGGCTAACCTATCCAGTCTTTCTCTAATGGCTAAGTTAATCAGAGAACGCAGCAAAATCAAAAACCAGAATGCGGAAAAGGCAAAGGCGGCTATCGCCCATCCACTATAAGGACCTGATAGGAAAATAGTACCGGCTACCAGAGTAAATCCAGTTAAACAAGCATAAATTAGGCTTTTTAGAGCAAGGGTGATCTGCTTGAGAGTGCGATCGCTTTCTACAGAACGCACCCGCAATTGTAACTCTCCCAGCTCGAGCCGCTCTTCTAAGCGTCGAATTGCTAGTTCGGTAGCGCTAGCCTTACGTAAGTTATATTTCACAAAATCCCTAGCTTGTTTAGCTAGTTCCCCCACTATATTCCCCCGCCCTTGAAAAACAGCCAGGCTTTTAACAAAAGGCTCTGTAGCAGCTAACAAATTATACTGGGGATCTAGGGAACGAGCGATCCCATCAAGAGTTGTTAGTGACTTTAATATAAATGTCAGTTGTGCTGGTAGGCGAAAAGGTTGCTGCTCAAACATTAAGTAAAGTTCGCTACTGATTTCCTCAAAAGCTTGTAATTCTATGGGCTTTTCGGTAAATTTTTCCAGTAGGAAAGCAACTAATCGCTTGACTGGCTTGAGATCTGACATGGGTTCAATTAACCCCATGTAAGTTAAACTATTAACGACCTGATCAGTGTCCTTACGCAGTACAGCAAAAAAAGTCTGGAGCATTTGGTCTTTAGTCATGGACTTGACCTCCAGCATTGTGCCAAAGTCATAGAAAATCAGACTGCCCTCTGCAGAGACTGCCATATTTCCAGGATGAGGGTCAGACTGAAAAAAGCCATCTTGTAATAACTGCTTGAGGTAGCAACAAATTCCCAGCTGAATAATTTCTTTAGGATTTATGCCTAGGGATTCCAGGCTCTGACGGTCATCAATTTTAATCCCCGGCATATACTCCATAGTCAAAACTTTTTTAGTTGTATATCGCCAGTAGACTTTCGGGACACTAATACGAGCATAATTGCTGAAATTTTGACGAAAACTCTCAGCATTCTTCCCTTCATGGATGTAGTCAATTTCTTGATAGAGCAGGTTAAAAAACTCATGGGTGATGGAATCCAAATCATATTTTCTGGTTCCCGGAACAAATCGATTGACAAAACGAATCAATCGATGGATAATCTCAAAATCTAGGTTAAATAGCTTTTCTAAGCCAGGACGCTGAACCTTAACGACTACATCTTCCCCGGTGTGCAATCGGGCTTTATGAACTTGTCCCAAACTCGCAGCGGCTAGAGGAAAATGCTCAAAATCCCGATACAAACCATGAATGTCGTGACCCAGTTCTGATTCAATTAGAGTTATAGCATCGGTTACACTAAATTCTGGGATCCGATCTTGTAATTGCGCCAAGGCATTCACATATTCTAAGCTAAGTAAATCAGGGCGTGTGGATAGTGCCTGCCCAATCTTGATGAACGTTGGACCTAAGTCTAAGAGCTTTCTAACTAACCACTGGGCTCGACGATTTCTTTGCTTGGGGGAATTATTAGCCGATACCTTGTCCCACCATAAATAAACCATAAACTGCGCTGCCGCAGTAAAAATATCGATCTGGCGAGCCAGGGGAGAATAGTTAGGTTGTTGCCAACGTGGTGGCTTGGGCGCATCAGTTGTGAGCATACTCAGCTATTCATAGTTACTCCTATTCAATCCGGGAGTATAAATCAGATCATATCCACTTTAATACCTATTCTTCCCAGTTAGTCTTCCGAGCTATTAGTCATTAGTGATTAGTTTTGCCTTCTTACTTACTAATGACTAAGTTTTACATAAAAGATTGAACCTGGGGCAGAGTAATTGTGAAAGATACCCGAGAGGTGCGAGGAGTGTCAGACGGGCCAGTGGAGACATCTACTGTGCCATTGAGATGCTGCACTAAGCATTTTACTAGCGCTAGACCCAAACCAGTACCCTGAACTGCTCTTTGGGTCATCCCCTGACCGCGATGGAATTTATCAAAAATATGTCTGAGGTCTTCTGGAGAGATGCCCTGACCAATATTGCTCAAACTCATCACAATCTGCTTCACCGATTGCTGGATTTGCTCAGTTACCTCGATCACCACTGTAGTATTTGGGTGAGAATACTTGCCAGCATTGGTTAAAAGTTCCAGCAAGATACGGTTAAGGCTCTCAGCGTCGGTGTTGATCAAGAGCGATGGTAGTGAACTATTGATTGTTAAGGTTAAGCCTTTCTGCGCCCATTTGTACTCAAAGGATTTAGCCAAGTGCTTAATCATCGGCATCAGGTCAATTCTTTGCAGCTGCAGTTGGGACTGGTCAGATTCCAGCTGCTGTAGACTCAACAGGTCGTTAATTAGCTCAATTTCTTGATTACACTGTTGCTCAAGGATTTCTAGATATTTGGCACGACGCTCAAGATCAAGTTTGGGTTGACGTAACATCCGAATCGCTAGACTCATGGCAGTCAAAGGTGTCCGCAACTCATGATTCATGCTACTGAGAAATTCGTCTTTGAGCCGATTTAATTCTTTTAACTGACCCATTTGCTGGCGAGTTCTTTCGTATAACTCTGCCTGAACTTTCAGACTATGTTGTAACTGAGCCGTGCGTTCTTCAACAAGGGATTGTACTTGCTGGAGAGTCTGATTTTGGATAATAGTGCTACTAACTTGTGTACTGACCCACTTGACCAAGTTGATTTGATTTTCTAGCCAAGGGCGAGGTTGACTATTTTGCAAGACCAAGAACCCCAAAACCTTAACGGATAGCAAGCCATGATTATCTGCCCCAACCAGAGGACAGATCAGTAACCCTGGCAATAGGACCTGATCTAGGAGTGAGATGCTCTGGTGGTCAGCTTTACCAATCGGGTGATCTGGTCTATGGGTAATGACTATCGGTTCAGGGGCTTGCTTGAGAGCCTGTTGGTACCAAGAACACTCAGAAACTGGGAAGGATTTATTTAACAGTGCGTCGCCTTTTGAAAATAGATCAGTAGTAGAGGTTTCCTGTAACCATTCACAAACGACTGTCAGATCATGTTTTGGTGAATGCTGTCCTGGTACAGTGCAACCAAGGGGATTCGTTTCATCTAAGAGTAGCAGTAGTGCCCGTGACACCTGAAGTGCTTCAGCAACAGCCGTGGTAGCTATCTGGAAAATCTCCAGGAGATTGAGAGAGCTATGCATCACTTGACTCAATTGGTTGAGCAGAGTTTGGTCTCGAGTAGCCGCCTTCACTTGGTGGGTTAGCTGAACTTGAGAAATTGCTACTGATACCCATTGGGATACAACAATTAACTGTTCTTGCTCTGTCTTTGTCCATTGGTAAGGCTGGGCTTTTCCTAAAACAATTACCCCGTTGACTACAGACTGAAACTTTGTGGAGGTCTTCAGTATTGCCCTGGCAGATAGCACTTCTTCACCCAAATCTAAGTTAGACCAAGCATCGGATTTTTGCCAATCTGAAATTGCCAGTACTGAGTCACTGCCTAAGTCATCCTCTGTGGTTAAGAGTTCCAGCAGTTGCACTGGATTTTTGTAGTATCGGTGTTCTGGGTCGAGGTGTTGATCAGCACGCCACCAGGCTAGTTGGGGTGTAGTGCTAGGGTTAGCCAGCCCCCCAATTAAACAGCTATCCACCTGAAAACTCTCTCCTATAGCCTTGGCCAGCATGGCCAACAGAGTTTGCGTTTCTGAGGTATTTAGTATAGTCTTAGCAATTTGTTGCCCGATCTGAGCTAACTCTGTCGGGTAAGGCATGAGTGAACCCTGATGTTCCTGGCTAAAGGTTGGTTCAAATGTACCTGAGAGACGGGACTTGATGGAATTTACTCTTGGGGCAAAAATCGCGCTTTCTGCATCCATTATGCTAGTTGCACAACTTGTGAATACTGGTCTTGACTAGAGCAACTGTTAAAACAGTAATCTCGCTAGGATTAGTGTTCCCGGCATCAGAGTGCTTTTGATCAAGAGATTGGAGTTTTTTACGACAACCGACCTACACACCCGTTCAATCATCACTGCTGGTTAGAGGAGAAGCTGTGGGTCGGTGGCACAACTTGCATCATGTAATCGTCACAGTTGAGTTAAACTCGTCCCCGGTGAGCTTGACCCGTAATTAAATTCGCTTTAGGTGCGCGCCTCCTAGGCCGGGTTCCCCGGCCTAGGAGGCGCGCCTATCGGCAAAGCCGACGCGGGGCGCGAACGGGCGCGCACCACGATATCAACAATGGTTACTGCTCGAAATTCGTCTACCCAATTAATTCTGATCGGTAGATTGGATGAGGGCTTGTTGGAGTTTCGACCTAAGGCACAGAGCGTAAAAATCCCAAAAGGCGCGTGCCTCTGAGTTGGGTAGACTAGTAGTACCTGGAAACCCAGGAGAGAATTGAGAAACTCCAGATATCTCCCCTGGGATTGAAATAGATTCACTTTGAACACCTTAAACACCTTGAGCACCTTTTTATACCGTTTTTTAAACAAAACTGATTTAAAACTTCAATTCAACACTACTAGGAGCGCTTCTTTCTAGCTTGTTTTTGAGCTTCCTCACTGTTTTTTCGATAAAGTATAACCCGATAACGAGCTATCTGGTAGCGTTGGTCATCAGGTTTTACCGTCTCCATTAGATTTGATGCCCGTTCCCACTTAGCTGCCACATCTAACCATTGAGCTGAGGTTTCGACACTTTCACCTGCTGCCGCTGCTTCTTGAGCTAGGCGCATTGCTTCAGTAAAGGGGTCCCGAGTAAAGGGGGGGTCTGGATTACTAGAAGATCCCGATGAAGAAGAATTGGCTGGGTCTTTTGCCGAATGGTCGGCTTGAGTTGGGTTTAGGGATTCGATTTCCCTCCCAAACCAATCATTCAGTAACCAACCTACTAGGATCAGGAATAAACCCAAACCTAACCCAATCACAACACCTTGCCGCAATCGACCTTTTTTACGTAGTTGACTGTAAGAAGCTGGCGGTAAGACCAGTTGCTGACTCGGTAGTTTTTTTTGGCTCAGTTGACGGGAAAATCCTGGTGTTAGAGCCAGTTGCTGGCTCGGTAGGTTTTGGCGATTGTTGAAGGTTTGAGCCAGTTGCTTGAAGAAATTTGGCCTAGTAAGGGTTATGTCTTCGTACCACAACAGCTGATTGTCTGGGTCACGGCTAATTTCTTCTAACCAGAGTAATTGTTCCTCTCGCACGATGCGGCTGTTGATCCTGACACGACGAATGTTACGCGGTGAAATTTCTTCCAGAATTTCCTGGATTTGACTGACTAGAATCGATTGTTCCAGCTGTTCCGGTTTTGCTGCTTCACACAAAACTTGCAATACGCCATCAGCCAGAATGGCTCTAGTTCTCACCCCAAAATCGGCTAATCGTTCATTCAGTGTTTGAATAATTGCCACCACGCTACCCTGGTGGGCTTGTCTAGCAATATCTTCCATGGTACCAGACATTTTTTTTAGCTATGACATTGGATTAGTGTGTTTGACTTTACTTAATATAGTTTTTCCCTTTAGAGTACCAGGATCTTCCATTAGTGCATGTATTGTTAATTTTTCTTGCCCCGTGGAGACCACTGCTAAAACCCAGGTGGATATAGTAATTATCAGAATCATGAGGTACACAGTTTTTTTTATTCCCCCTACCAGTCCCGGAAAACCATACTCGATCAACTCTCCCGGTGCGCTTACAGTCGTCGAATTAAATTCCCATGGTAGTGCGCGACCCAAGGCCGGGTTCCCCGGCCTTGGGTCGCGCCTTCAGGTCGCACCGCAAATCTTTGATTGGTTTGCAGGGAATTGACATGGTGAGCATTGACTACTGCCTGAAAAGATGAAAAAATAAAGGCTGTGAGCAGGAGGTTTATAGATGCTGTTAAAGTCAACCACTCGTCATGTCCGAATCTATACAGCAGAGGTAAAAAACAACGAACTAGTCGGGAGTGATAACGTTCTCACCTTAGACATTGACCCCGATAACGAATTCAATTGGAATGAAGACGCTCTACAGCAGGTTTACCGGAAGTTCGATGAGTTGGTTGAATCCTACAGCGGATTTGATTTAACCGAATACAACCTCCGTCGTATCGGTTCTGACCTAGAACACCTTGTGCGATCGCTTTTGCAAAATGGACAAATTAGCTACAATACGGAAAGCCGAGTGATTAATTACAGTATGGGATTGCCCCAAGTAGAACCTGAGAATTAGGCAGTAGGAGATAGGCTGACAAGCTACTTTCAAACCAAGTCACGACGGGAGCGAATAACTCAAGCGCCTGTCTGCCTTCATCCCCGGCCAAACTGTAGCTGGTTTACCAAAAAAATTGGGTTTAAAGCCCCGTCCTTATAGGAGACGAAACCGTAAGATAGTGGAGCCTTATTACAAAAGACCGTTACCTTTTACGCATAACCTGCCGACTATAAAGGCTCCACTATCTTACGGTAACTTCAACGGACGGCTTTTTTTAGATATGCCTTGACAGTTTTCGTCTAGCACGTTAAGATAAATAAAAACATAATAAAAAAAACGATTAGTACTTTAGATAAACATAATCTTAAAATAAGTAGACAATGTAAAAAACCTGTTTTGAGATAATCATGTTGCATAATCAAATCTAGCGATTTGGAAGTCTATGAAAATCAAGATTAAAAAACATTGTTTGTCTAAATTTATTAAATAATTTAGGTACGGTGGGGTTAGAAGTTACCGTAATCAGAGGGTCGCCTTTAAGGGTTACAGGCTATGCATAAAAGAGGTGCGACCCGTGGCGAATTTAATTCGCCGACGGAAAGCGCACCTTTGGTTAAAACTTTTTTATTAAGGCGACCCTCTGATCAGGTTTCGTCTCCGGCACACCGAAACCTAGGTCATAGACTAAATACGCTTGGGTCGAGGAGACCTCTATTTTTCCTGGCTCCGGCCTGGTTAAACAAGTCACCTCGTTGTTCGCGTAGCGTGGCCAAAGGCCAAGCAAGAATCCCCGTCCTTCCAGGGCGGGGAGTGTCAATTGACGTTCTCATGCTTTTAATCAATCCCTTGCTTAGTGCAAAGAAGTAAGTCGTGGTAGCTTAAAAGACTAATCTTGTCTACAGAAAAAAAATTTAATCCTTGGAGTTATAAGCCTTGGTGGTGCCAACCCTGGTCAATCCTATTGACCGGAGGGGGCATCATCTTGAGTATCTGGGTAGTTTTCAAAACCCTCTGGATAACACTACTCGTTGCTATGCCAATTCTGCTTTGGTGGACGTACTTTTTGCTGATCTGGCCTGAGCTAATCAAGATTAGTGCTATGAGTGAGGGGAACCGGTCAATATTGCGCAATGATTAATACATAAAATTAATACATAAAACTTAATGGTTACCTTCCCCATAGACCATAGGGTAATCATTGCTGCCTAGAATGTTTCAGGGGAATTCATTCACTATTGACGTAAATCATTAACCAGCCCTTAAGTCAAGCGCTACAATCTGTAATCAATGGGCTGATTTTGGCACTTCCTTTGTTGGCACATAACTCCTTCAAAGAAAGCTGTGCTAATGTTAACCCGGTTCCATCAGGCTATCTTTAGCAGCAAAGAGTTTCATGGACAATCCGGCGGCAACGCTCCACTGCCCAAACCATCAATGTCAGGCTCCCAATCCCCAGACCAACAAGTTCTGCCAAAAATGTCGCACGCCGCTGCTCAGACGATACTTGTGGGCTATTGGGTCAGGCATAAAAGCCGCTCAACCGGGAGAAGTTATTGCTAAGCGCTACCTCCTGATTCATTCTCGTGTTCTTTTAGATACTCAACCAGCGGTACCGCCAGAGACCCCACTAGAGATTCCTCAAACCATAACCCCATACTTGAGACTGGTTTCCTATGGATTACACCTGCCTCAAGTGTATGGTCTGCTAACACCTCAGCCAAGGCATAACAAAGAGATTTGGTTACTCGAAGGAGTACCAATTCAGGCAACAGGGAACATTAATACTCAAGGACAACTGTCACCAGAACTCACTAGCGTCTGGAAAGATGCCTCACCAGTACGCCAACTCAACTGGCTGCAGCAATGGGCTTCACTGTGGCAACCTTTGAGCCGAGAAGGGGTAGCGTCTAGCTTACTGAAATCAGACCTGGTGCGGGTGGAAGGAGCCTTGCTAAGGTTGTTGGAATTGCAGCCTGATCAAACGCCAGCACCAACCTTAAAACAGCTGGGTCAGCTGTGGTCACAACTGCTTGAGGGGGCTTCCCCTGTTATTAGTGAGTTTTGCCAACAACTCTGTTCCCAGCTTACAAAAGGACAGATACAGACATCAGAGCAGCTGTTAGCATTACTGGCGAAAGGGTTGTTTGAATGCCGGTCATGGCAATCGAGAACCTATAAGACTCTCACTCGTACCGATACCGGTCCCGGTCGTAGCCACAATGAAGACGCTTGCTACCCTCCTAGTGGTAAGCTAATTAGCTCTTCAAGAGGTAAGGAAGCTTTGGCAATGGTTTGCGATGGCATTGGTGGACAAGCAGGTGGTGAAATTGCCTCCCAACTGGCGATTGACACTCTCCGACAACAGCTCAAACAACTGCCAGCTAAACTGAAGGTGTGGCACCCAACCACTCTAACCCTGGAATTGGAAAAAGCTGTCTGTGCTGCCAATGACTCCATTAGCCAACGCAATGATCATGAGAACCGATTTGATCGGCAGCGTATGGGAACAACCTTGGTCATGGCTAGAACCCATGCCCATGAAATATACATTACCCATGTCGGGGATAGCAGAATCTATTGGGTGAGTCGCCATGGTTGTCACCAAGTTACTCTAGATGATGATTTAGCGTCTCGAGAAGTGCGGCTTGGATATACCCTTTACCGACATGCTCTACAACAACCAACATCTGGTGCGCTAGTGCAAGCTTTAGGGATGGGTTCATCAACCACACTGCACCCGACTGTACAGCGCTTGGTGTTGGATGAAGATTGTTTGTTTCTGCTGTGTTCTGATGGTCTTAGTGACAATGACCGAGTCGAGCAGTACTGGGAAACTGAAATACTGCCTATTCTCGACGGTCAAATTGATTTGAAGAAAGCAGCAGAACGAATCATTGAGCTTGCTAATACCAAAAACGGGCACGACAATGTCACGGTGGCGTTGATTTACTGTCAAGTCACACCAAGCCAGCCTTCCTTGCCAATCCAACTATCACCGCCACGGATAGAATCCCTTCCCACTCTCGAGACCAACAAGACTCTAATGTTAAACGTTAAGAGTGATCAGCAACCCGCTTCTACTGATGAACAAAAAACAGCGTTGCTCACACTTAACCTCATGGAAGAGGGGGACGCCTCTGGTGACCAAAATCCTAATTATTCAGCTTCAACCTTTCCTGAGAAGACTGGGAGACTTTTGTTGGGCATATTCGTGCTGTTGGTGTTAGGGGGGGTAGTCGTTTATCTGTTGAGTCCAGTGTTGAGTCCAAAGGCGAGTGGACAGATAAATCGCTTCCTGAGTGGGGTTTTTAGTCTCGGTAAGGGGCAACAAATAACCCGTTCTAAAACCCCTACACAGATTCCAGTAACTAAAGCTCCTCCAGAACAAACCCCTGACTCCGGGACCGACCCTAAGCCAGCTGCCTTAATTAAAAACCAAGATATTATTAGAACAGTGGGTCCTGTACAACTTTTGGTTAAACCTGAAAAGCAATCAATCCTTGGGAGATTTACTGCTGGTAGTGTTTTGCAGGTGATTGCCAGAAAAAGGTATCCTCAGGAAGAGACTTGGTGGATTAGATTAAGAGTTTGCTCACCTGGAACCAACAAAACTGATATTCCATCGGATATTCCATCGGATCAAATGGCTAGCCCTCCCAAAGTTGGCTCATCCTCAGTACCGTTAAACTCTAAGCAGACTAAACCCTCTGCTACCTTGGTGTCACAGGGACAGGAAGGGTGGATAAGAGAAAAGGATATTTTACCTATGATGGATCGTAATTTTACACCAACCTCTTCCCAAACGAGTCAATGTCAGAAAAAGACGCCTCCGTCTAGTTCCCCTAGACCTACTCAATCTCCCTAAGTCTCCAGAAAGTAGTGATTAGCTTATCGCTTTTAAGTTAATGCTCACCAAAGCTTTCTGACTAACCACTCAACTCCTCAACTAAGAACTGGAAACTAATGATGTCCTACTAATGACCAATGCCTCATTATTGATAGCGCCAATACCACCCAAGACTCGATAGAGTGATCAAAACATCGGTATATTCCCTATAATGATGAACCTTTAATGTCTGGTATCGAAAATCCTTGCCTCAGTTTAGCGATCGCTCGTCTATCTGCCGCTGGCAGAGAAAACTTGGCTATCTGGGTGCTGAAAGCTCCTTACCCAGGGGGAATGGTTCATCATGATTCTACTTGGTCTGAATACATGACTCAGTCCTGGCTGGCTTGGCAGGAAATGTTTTCCCCATTTTCAAACCATGTGCCGATTAGTGGTCATCACAACCAGTATCCCACCACTTTGCCCTCAGAGAATCAAAACGGTGCTAAAGGTCCGGAGATTAGCTACAGTGGTCGTTTGATGCAAGGTTTGGGCATTGACCTCTGGCAGTGGCTGTTTCAAGGCTCAATTCGCAATGCCCTCGAACGAAGTCAAGGCATTGCCTTGGGACAAAATAAACCCCTTCGCCTGCGCTTGGAAGTCCGCGCTCCAGATTTCATTCCCCTCCCCTGGGAAATTATGCAACCCATGGCGGGTAAACAGGCAATTTCCCTTTCTCAGCAAATCCTGTTTAGCCGCACAACTAGTGATGTAGACGCCCTCGAACCCCTGCGCTCCCACCAGGCTCTCAATATTTTGTTAGTTCTAGGAGAGAAGGTTCAAAAATTAAATGGTTCGACTACCAATTTGGATCTCGAAAAAGAAGCGGCTACCTTGGTAAATGCCCTTCAAGCTGGTAGAGCCGCTCAAACTTCTAGGAACCAATCGGTTCCACCAGTTACCTGCAACGTCTCAAAACTCATACAACCGACACCAGCTGAACTGATTAAAGCACTGGAAACCGGTGCCTATAACATCCTATTCTATGCTGGTCATGGTGAAAGCGCACCAGACGGAGGTTTGCTATTTTTACGCTCGGATGCGAAAATTAGTGGTACGGAATTGGCTCAGGTTCTGGTCCGCACCCAGGTTGCCTTAGCTGTATTCAATGCCTGTTGGAGTGCCAAACCTGACCAAGTGAATTCCCAAACCATTCCCCGTAGTAGTTTAGCTGAGGTGCTCATTCACCACGGTGTTCCAGCAGTTTTGGGGATGCGGGACTCCATTGCTGACCAAGAAGCCGTGAGTTTTATTAAAGCATTCGCCCAAGCCTTGGCGGAGCGGATGCCCATAGACCATGCTGTAGCTGTAGCGAGACAGCACCTGTTGACCCTTTACAAGTTTAACCAACCAGCCTGGACCTTGCCTATCCTTTATATGCATCCTCAGTTTGAAGGGGAGTTAATCCAACCGGTGGGAGAAGGAATTACAGAACTGCCCACCATCACCTCAAGCTGGGTTGAAAGTCCGCCCCCAACGGCATCTTTGCGTTCAATTGGAAAAACCGATCATGTCTGGCCGATTCGAGGTGGATTGATGCGAGTGGGACGCCTACAATCTCACAACGATTTGGTGATTCCCGAAGTTTGTGTTAGTAAGCAACATGCTGAAATTATCTGCCGTGATGCTTTCACTGACCAAGGCTCGGATCCAACTTACTTCTTGAGGGATTTTTCTCGTAATGGGACGAGAATATTAATCGATAATGGTTGGAAAACTGTTCATCATCAGGAAGTTAAGCTAAGGTCTGGTATTCAGCTTAAGTTTGGTGGTCCTCGTGGTCAGATCTTTGAGTTTATTATTGACTCCCCAGAATCTTGAGTCGGACTATCCTCCTGCCGAGGATAAAGTGCAGCTTATGCTGTTAACTATGCTGTTACCAATGGAAGTTTCACAAGGATACTGGTTAGAGTCAAATGGCAACTAGTGGCTGTCTACCTAAAGTCTTCTCTAAATAGCTAACTAATATCACACATAAGTTTAGTTGGAAAGTGCTGTTGCCATGGCAATTAAACACGCGCTGAGAAGTTCAGATTATTTTTTCAGCTGTTGCGGAACTTCCTCAAAAATTGATGTAGCTATTTTATGTCAGGTTTCATCTACTAACCCAAACAGGAGGGGCATTATGAACAGCCAAGCTATTCAATATCAAGAACATCAACAATCAGATTTTGAGGATACTTCGGTTCAAATCCAAGAAGAACTACTAGAATTACTATTACAGCCAGAAGAGGAGTTTTATCCTTGGGATCCAACTCATCCAGAAGCAGAAGCTTATTTTGCTGAGCTAGAAGGAGGTTTTTCCCTCGACGAAATCCAAGATCATCAGGAAATTGCTCAGGCTTCTGTTGCCTTTTTTGAGCGACTAAATCAGTGTTGGGAATTACCGCTCGAATCCACCATCGAATCCACCATCGAATCCACCATCGAATCCACCATTGACTCGTTGAAGGCAGCTTTAGCTAACGGATGTGCTTCTTGCATGCCTACCGAATGGCTAGAAGCGATCGCTTCTAGAGCCCAAGAGGTTGTTGACAAGAACTTGTCCTTAGCAGAGCAACTTGTGCTTTGTGTCAAGCCATTGTTACAAAACTGGACAGAAGACGATCTATTGGTTTTAGCTCGTCCGTGGGCTTACGCCATGCGCAGTAGCTCAGACTCCATGAATGTCAGCCCTTCAGTTAAATCTGAACAGTGGCACTCTTTGTCTTCTATCCAACAAGTCCGCCTAAGCCTAGAAGTAGCTCATTCGGCTCTGATCGAACTAAACAATCACACTAGTAACTAATCATCTAACACTAATCATCTAACTAATCATCTTAATTAATTAGTATCGTAATTAGTTATTAGCGTAATTAGTGATTAGTCATTACCACCAAGCTGGGTTTGAACCGAAAAACCGTTTTCTGGTTCTGTCTTTGCCTACATTAATTATAATCCGGACATGATAGTTATCCCAAGTTGCATTGATATGTAGCACCATTACCTCCCATCTGCTCATGTGTGGTTTCTACCATCTACCTAATCCAGAATGCACTTTTATAGCGGTTTTCAGGTTTTTATTCCGATGGAATACAGCCGGTGATTGCACTCGGAATTTACCAGAGACTAACGTGTATTCTACTGAGCTGGAAACCGCTATAAATTTTTAATCTACTCAAAGGTAGTGCAACGTTTTAATTACATCAATATATTGCTTATTGCAATCAATAAACTAAAAAAAAATCTGACATTGACACAATACTACAGGGAGCTGGGTAACAGTGGTAGTAATAGCGTGACAAAATAATACACCAAAGGGGCAGTGAACACATAGCTGTCTGTTCGGTCTAAAATGCCACCATGACCAGGAATTAATTGCCCGGAATCCTTTACACCAGCATCCCGTTTCATTAAGGACTCAGTTAAGTCTCCTAAGAGGCTAGCTACACCAATCATTACTCCGAACATCGTGCCACTCAACTGCCAGCACGGCCAATTCAGATACCAAGCTCCTGCGATTCCTACAGCAATACTACTGACAAGGCCAAATATAGCGCCTTCCACAGTTTTTTTAGGACTGATCATAGAAAGGCGAGTGCGACCAAAAAATTTGCCGAAGGTGTAAGCTCCGATATCTGCTGCCCAAATACAGCTGAATGCTAGGAGAGTTGTACTTAACCCAGCAGGTATGTGACTTAGATTAATCGAAAAATTAGACCAGTATTCACTCCCGGGTAGGTTCGTAGCAGCGACTGTAGCATCTCTAGCTAGGGAGGAGGTTTCAGTCAAACCCACTCGCAGACGGACCCAATAGCCGGGCAGATAACCACCATAGAGTAAACCCAATATGGAAGCCCCAATATCCGCAATGGTTGCTATCTTGGGTTGGAAGAGTAAGTAAAAACAAATAAATGTTCCAGCAATGGGAAACACCGCATCAGCCAGGGTTGGTGAAATGGTAGCTGTAATTAGTAGTAGCTGAGACACAAACATGGTGCTTTTGGTTGCTGGCACCATGCCTTTTGCTTTGACTAGTTTAAAAAGTTCTAACTGACCTAAATAGACAATGACACAGAAGCCGATGGTAAAATACCATCCCCCAAGTAGGATCATCCCCATTGCCAGGGCGATCGCAACTATTCCACTAAAAATCCGTAACCAGGGCATATGACGTTTTTTTTTGACACTCCTGTTCTCACACAAGAACAGGTTATTTATATTATTATTGTTAATTTTGTTCCCTGAAGGGGTCTATTCCTTACTCTAACTTCTCACCACTAAGAATAAAAATGGGGTTAACTGCTGCAAATGTTTGATAATTCCCCCGTGTCTCTAGGCGATTGACGGCTGACTGAACGACTTCGATATTGCGAGCCTGTAACTCTGCTAAGCCTTCTGATATGGAATAGAGTCCTTCTAGATTATTGGTGGTTGCGACTATCCTCCCTGGAGATTGTAGGTAGGGCCAGACTTCTTTGAGTAAAGTTTTGATTGGTCGTCCTCCTTCAAGGCAAACTCGGTGGGGTTTCAATGGTAGATCTTTGAGACATTCTGGGGCGTTACCTTCGATCACTTCTACGTTGGTGACATTAAAGCGATCGCAATTGTGTCGAATCAGGTTGGCTACTTCTTCATCCCGTTCAACAGCAATAATCTCACTTTTGGGACACAGTAGTCCAATTTCTACAGGAATGGTACCGGTTCCAGCACCGATGTCCCACAACCGGTCTTGGGTTCCTAGTCGTAGGGCAGAAATGATCAGCAGCCTGACTTCTCGCTTACTTAAGGGAATACCGGGTAGGCGTTCAAAGAGGTGATCTGGGATTCCAGGAGTAATGTACGGCCAAATTGGAGATGACATTTGTGGTATTTAGGTTTCGGGGTATTTTTTTTCCTTTAGTTATTTTGATTTATTAAACTAACCACTTCAGGTATAGAACACA
>NZ_JAAHHE010000016.1:51465-56344 GCF_010692525.1 Moorena sp. SIO3B2 | reverse complement strand
CTGGTATTCCTGGTGGATAGGGACAGATTAATTCCGCACTGATCCGGTTTATGGTTTCCGTTACCGGTAGGGTTTGGGTGGGAGCAAAGAAGGCTTCACGGGGGGAGAGTAACGGTTGGAGATTGCAGGTTGCAGGTTGTAGGTTACATAAGGCAGGTTGCTCGGTGGAGGAATTGTCATGATTTTGGGCAAGTTTGGTGAAAGCTTGTACAAGTTGCTGAATATCGGTTTGGGTATTGCCTAGGCTAATGATAAAGGTTAAGTGTTGAAGTGTTGGTAACTCCGCTGTGACACCGAGCTGTTGATGAAGAATTTCATCGGCTTCAAATCCGCTTAATCCTAATTCGGTCACTCTTACGGTTAAGCGAGTTGGGTCTAGGGATTGGAATGTTAGGGGTTTTATTGGTTCTAAAACTGATAATCGAGGAATTTTGCTGATTTTACTCCTGGCATCCTGGGCTAGCTGCAAGGTACGACTCATGAGTCGTTCTCCATGGAGTGCCATTTGTTGTCGTGCGGCATCTAGGGAAGCAAGTAGTAAGTAACTGGGGCTGGTGGATTGAACTAGCTGTAATGCTTTACTCAACCGCTGAGGATCGATGCGATTACCCTGAATGTGCAACATCGATGCCTGAGTCATGGCACCGAGTACTTTATGAGTTGATTGTACGGTTAAATCGGCTCCGGCTGATAGGGCATCCAGGGGTAAATCGGGATGGAAGGCAAAGTGAGGTCCATGGGCTTCATCCACCAGTAGGGGAATATTATGTTGGTGAACTATTTTAGCGATCGCTTTTATGTCACCACAGATTCCTTGATAGGTTGGATAGACCATCATCACCGCTTTGGTGTCCGGATGCTCAGTCAGGGCTTGGTTAACTGCAGTTGGGGTGATGCTATAAACTACGTCAGTTGATGGGTCGTACTCGGGGTTAATAAAGATCGGGATAGCACCACACAAGACTAATCCTGCGATCGCGGATTGGTGGATATTGCGCGGTAATAGGATTTTCTCCCCGGTATAGCAGGTGGCTACTATAGCAGCCATCACCCCACAGGTGGAACCGTTGACCAAGAACCAAGTTTTGTTAGCACCAAAGGCTGCTGCTGCTAGGTCTTGGGCTTCTTGGATTACCCCTTCTGGAGCAAAAAGATTATCTAACTCCGGTAATTCTGGCAAATCAGCCCGAAATACTGATTTTCCCAGCAAATCAGCTAATGGCTCAGGTATTCCGTTGCCTTGTTTGTGTCCTGGTGCATAAAAGGCAGCATGGGGCTTGTGGGCTGATGCCCGCAGAGCGTCCAATAAAGGTGTCTTTTCCTGAGAAGGTGGTCGATTGTTCACAAATTTTTCCCAATGGCTCTAGCTTATCGAAAATCGCGCCAATTTTAAACCCCTTTGTGAGGCAACCAGGGATTAAAAACCAGTGGACTAGGGGAATCGTGAAAAGCCATCTCCTTCATCAGACTATAAAGGAATTGGTCAGTTAATGATCTCAACTATTACTGACTCACTAGCTTTTTAAATTCCGTTTATTGCTAGTAACGAAAAATCAACTAAAGCGTCCATACACTGCTAGATACTGGCTTGGATCAATTGGTTACTGATCGATAACCAGGATATCGATAATTTTTAATTTATATCATGTCCGGAAGTCCGGATAACTGATAGCTTAGACGTTTCAGATCACTTTAAAATCAGAGATAGTCTCTATCCACACCCTTGCGCCACAATGTAAGGGATTATCAGGACGATACATTACTCTACATGGTCCATTGACTTCCACGGTATGACCATAAGTGTTTTTAGACCCTCGTTTTACGGTAATCACAGGGTTGCGCTCTCCGGTCTTGAGATTTTGGCGAATCACTTTCTGGTTAACGTGAATCACCGCAGGAGTGTAATTTGTACGCTTTGACCAGTTCCGCTTTGGTCCGCGAGTGCCGGGAGTGACCACTGGCATGCCATCAAACAAAGGAATCACCCAAGTTCTACCCACTTTATAGGCTCCTTTGACTCTGCCTTTGCCCAGAAGGTAACGGACGCGACTGGCGGAAACACCTAGTAAATTGGCGGCTTGTGCGGTGGAAATCATCATGAAGGCTTAACCATTGCGTTTACGATATTTTTTATAATAGCATAATTTTATTGATAATGCAAGGGTTAATAAAAACTATTGCACTGTAGCAATGTAAAATACTATGAGTGCTGTAAATAAATAGGGTAAGTGCTGTAAATAGGGTAAGTGTGGGGAGGTGGGAAGAAAGTGCTAGGTATGAATGGAACTTGAGTACAGAAAAACTATTGTACTGTAGCAATAGATTGAGTTAGTGGTTGTTCAAGGCTTGATACTGATGACTGATATAGGAAAAATGCTTACCCTCGCACTATCTTGTTGGTAAATCGAACTTGGAGACATAAGAACTATTGCACTGTCACCATCAATTCGGTCAGTGGATGATCTTACCTTGATACTGATTACTGCTATTCCAAAAATGAGATTGATGACCCTATCAAGTTGGTAAATCCAACTTTGGGAAATAATAACTATTGCACTGTCGCAATCGACTGATTCCGTAGGTGATCAAACCTTGGTCTGTTCGACTCAAGTGAAAAAAAAATACTAATTAAAGTAGGGTGGGCAAAGCCATCTCATCATTAATACTCATTGGAACCAAACTGTTTTTGCCCACTAATTAAAGTAGGGTGGGCAAAGCCATCTAATTATTAATACTCATTGGAACCAAACTGTTTTTGCCCACCCGACAAGTAAGACAAATACCAATTAAAGTAGGGTGGGCAAAGTAATCTCATCATTAATACTCATTGGAACCAAACTATTTTTGCCCACCCGACAAGTAAGACAAATACCAATTAAAGTAGGGTGGGCAAAGTAATCTAATCATTAATACTCATTTGAACCAAAGTATTTTTGCCCACCCTACAATCTTGCTCCTTACTCTTCCCCCGATTCTAAATTCTAAATTCTACTTGGTGGTGCGTTACGGTGCGGGCTATCCCAATACTGGCGCTCGGTGTTGAACATCAGGGCGAGCCCGCCCCTAACGCACCCTACGCAATAAATTCTAAATTCTAAATTCTAAATTCTAAATTCCCTGTTCAAGACTATTGGGATTGACTAACTAACGACCAAATTCTGATCGTACCATCCTCCCCACCACTAACTAGAGTGTTTCCATCTGGACTAATGGCAACTGACCAAACCCAGCCATCATGTCCAGATAGAGTGCGCAGCAATTGTCTACTCTCTACATCCCACACCTTGATAGTTTTATCACTGCCAGCACTAGCGATAGTTTTGCCATCGGAACTAATGGCAATGGTAAGAATTGGTGCGGAGTGACTTTCGAGGATAGCTAATTCTTCGCCACTGTTGATATCCCACAACTTGACGGTTTTATCAACACTAGCAACTAGGATGTTGCTATCTTCACTAATGGCAATATCATAAATCTGGGTTGTTTTGAGATGGTTTGCCGCAATTCTAGGGAAGACAAATCCCAAATCTTGATAGAACGATCTGACCCGCCACTGGCACTAACCAAATGTTTTCCATCGGGACTAATGGCAACAGCAGTAACCCAGTCGGAATGCTCGGTAATGGTGCCTAAACTTTTGCCAGTGAGGACATCCCACACCATCACAGTCTTGTCAGGAGAGCCACTTACTAGGATTTTGCCATCGGGACTAATTGCTATTGATCTGACTATACCCGTATGTCCTTTCAAGGTACGAGGTGGTGCTCCAGTTTCTAGGTTCCAGATATTTATTTGTCTTTCTGTTGCAGCAGCGAGACGTTTACCATCTGCACTGATTACCACAGAACTTGGCGTTCTCGTAAACCCTTTGACCGTCCTCTGTAGCCTACCATCCCTTAGATTCCAGAACTTGATGGTTTTGTCTTTACTGCTACTAATTAGGGTTTGGCTATCTGGACTAATAGCGAGAGAATTGACATCTGAGCGATGACCTGAAATAAGTTGAGTCAGCTGAGCCTCTTGCCAAGACTGGGCTAGCAATGGTTGTTGAGCATTTGAGCGTCCTATGGTTACCGGATAGACTATCCCTGTAGCCATAGTTAAGATAACTGTAGTGCTAGATATATATGACTTACGAAGTTTAGTTGGTTTTGCCCCCCTAACCCCCCAGCGAGCAATCCCTCGCTGGGGGGGACTACTCTCAAAGTCCCCCAAGTTTGGGGGATTTAGGGGGCAATGGGTAAGTCCTGATATAGCCAACAGCGCTATTAATATTTTTCTAAACATCTGTTGGATTGTGATCACCCCTTCACCCTGCTAACGCTAATCCATCACCACGGGGTTCAGATGCCGCTACCAAAACCCCTGACTGACGCAAGATTACTTGACCTTTACCAAAGTTTATGCTATCTGCCATAACCTGAATATCATGACCCATCTCAGCTAGCTCCAGAGCAATATGACGGGGTACACTCTGTTCCAACAGGACTTGTGACCCATCCACAAATCTCCATCTGGGGGCATCTAGAGCAGCTTGAGGATTCATCCCGTAATCTGCCAGATTAACCACTACCTGTAAATGTCCCTGAGGCTGCATGGGACCTCCCATAACTCCAAAGGGTCCTAGAGGTTGACCATTTTGAGTCAGAAAACCGGGAATAATGGTATGATATGACCGCTTACCTGGTGCGACTTGATTAGGATGACCGGATTCTGGGGTAAACCCTAAGGCTCGGTTTTGCAAGGCAATCCCAGTGCCAGGAATAACAATCCCACTCCCAAAGCCTTGAAAGTTTGATTGGATAAAGGATACCATTAATTCCCCATCTGCTGCTGCTAGATAAACTGTGCCACCTTTGGGTAAACCGGGTTTTGCTAA
>NZ_JAAHHE010000016.1:49228-50942 GCF_010692525.1 Moorena sp. SIO3B2 | reverse complement strand
GTCAGGGGGAGGTACAGAGCTTCCGCTTGTTTCCAAGCTCTTGCTGTGACTGGAGAGACTGGAAATCCCGCTTCGGCGTATCGAATCGCTGGGGCAAACAATTGCTCAAAGGGTAGCTTTCCCCACCGTTGCCACAAACTACGCCATGCTGATACCGCTCCTGGCACTGTTACCGATAACCAGCCGATAGCAGGAATTTGACTCATACCAGCAAAATGCTCAAGGGTCAGGTGTTGAGGGCTTTTGCCAGAACCATTGATGCCATGGAGTTTACCATCCCATACTAAGGCGAAGGCATCCGAACCAATACCATTGGAAGTAGGTTCAACCACTGTCAATGCGATCGCTGTGGCTATAGCAGCATCTACAGCATTGCCTCCAGCCCAAAACATTTCCATACCAGCTAGGGTGGCTAGGGATTGGCTGGTGGCTACGGCAAATCGATTACCCATGACTACCCTTCGTCTTGATGGGTAGGGATAATTGCTTAAGTTACCCTTGAGCATAATTTTCTCTGGTGAACTATTATCTAGTTATTTTAGAGAGAAGCTGCATAACCCCTAAGTTTGAGTACCAAGTAACTAATGAGGTTTCCTTCTACTTAGTTGTTTGACCTATGAATCGGTTCAAGTTAGGAGTTAGGCGAAAGCGCTACTACAAGTTAGGGGAAAGAATCAATGCCTACTAACAACTCAGATAACAACTCAGGTATCAAACCGTTTTCGACATCTATTTATTTAAAAGACCGCCAAGGTAATAGGGGGATCGAGCCGGTTTTTGAGTCTAATTCTAGATTAGAGGATTTCATGGCACATCTAGTCGAGTCTGAGCCAGATAGGAGCGAAGCCGAGTGGGCTGCTTGCTTCTTATATCAGTTGAGACAAGCATCTGGTATTTACCGGATTTTATCCATGACTAATCCTCCGATAGTGGTGATTAGAGCTGATCTGTTATTGTTAACGTTATCTGATCAGCTCTTATTCAATTATCTACAGTTTGTTTGTTGGTCTGCAGCTCAAGCGATCGCCCATCAGTTGAGTAAATCTCATAATCTTGCGTTACATTACCCTGTAGAAGAATGTTTCATCATTGCTAGTGCAGCAGCCAGCAACCCCGCTAAACTCCTCAGAGGATTTAACTTTTATCCTAAGTCTTCTATTTATGCCTATGCTTTTAATGCCCTCAAGCGAATTATTAGAAATCAAGTCGCCAAGGAACTCAGGTTAAAATCTATCAAGTTTTCTGATTATGGCTTGTTGCGATATTTGGATAAAACAGAACTTGAGCAAGCACTTAACGACTATGGCATCACTAATCAATATTTTAACTATTATCGTCTGGCTTGGCAATCGTTTAAAGACTACTTTAATGAGATGTATCCTCCCAGCAGCAAGGGAAATCATCGCCATCATTCCCCAATTAAATTCCTAACCCAGCAACAGCTTAACCAAATTGCTCTTCGTTACAACCAGCAGTTAAATCGGTTAAATAAACTGGTGAGCTCTGAGTTCCAAAGTGATGAGTTTCATAGGAATAATCTTAGAAGAAGTGATTCAGATTGGTTAAGACAAGTACTACGTTACTCAGCAATCAGCACTCAGCATATGCCCTACGCGCATGCTACGCGAACAGCACTCAGCAATCAGCACTCAGCACTCAGCACTCAGCCCTCAAGACTCAGCACTGAACACATTGAAGAAATGCTAGCCATTTG
>NZ_JAAHHE010000016.1:43219-48495 GCF_010692525.1 Moorena sp. SIO3B2 | reverse complement strand
AGTGAAACCTGAAACGTGAAACGTTAACCCAAATATACCAAATACCAATTAACGATTAACCAAAAAGGAGATGAGTCAATGAAATTACGTTTAGAGGATGTAGCTTGCCTACACCCAGACCAAATGTTGATAGAATTCTCCCCAGAAGAACGAGAAAAAGCATGGCAACAAACCCAAGCTCAAGGTTATTCTAACCAAGCTGCTCGTTGGCGAGCCTATCTGAATTGTCTCTGTCTGAATACGTTTTTAAGCTATCTGGACACAGAAGCAAATTTAACAGAACCAAATTTAACAGGAACAAATTTACTAGAAACAGCACTAGACAAAGCACTAAACAAACCACTAGATACACCACTAAACAAACCACTAAACAAACCACTAAACAAAGCATTAGTATGGCCAGAGTTGGGGGATTTACCAAGTTTCTGGGACGTAGTGAATGGTACAGCTGTTGAGCTAAACCAGACGCGACTGGTATTAATTCCTAGTGAAGAAATCAAATTTACAGCGTTGCGAGTACCGCGAGAGTGGGTTGATATTCCTGAGTGGGCTAGTCATTATTATGTGGCGATGCAACTGAATTTAGAAGAATGCTGGTTACAGGTGTGGGGATACACCACTTATCAACAGTTACGTGATCATGGTAACTATGACATCATCGATGAAACCTATGCTGTGGATGCAGTAGATTTAATTGAAGATTTGAATGTGATGTGGGTAACGGAGGAACTTACTCCAAGTCCCAAACTGACAGTAAAGCCAATGGCAAGATTATCCTGTGATGAAGCAACAACGTTAATCAAGCAATTGAGCCAGGAAACTCCTTACTCTCCGAGGCTAGATATTCCTTTTGCTAAGTGGCAGGCACTGGTATCAAATTCTAAATGGCGCAAAGAATTATATAAACAACGTTCCCTAGTTTACTCTCGTAAGCCATCTATAAACTTACTCTCATGGCTGGATAATTTCCTGGAGGCTGGTTGGCAAACTGTTGAGGAAGTTCGAGCACGTAATTGTCAACCTACTCTAAGAGTAGCTTACCGGTCTCAACAGACTCGTTTGAAGGATAGTTTGAATGGTAATTCTTCAGCATCTTCCCCCTTTTACGAAAATATCCCTGAAGCTGTGACCGCAATTATTAAACTATTAAAGACCAATAACAGTAAACAAACTAACTTACCGGCTATAGAATTATTGGGTGAAATTGCTCATGGTAGCTTAGACGCGATCGCATTGCTTGCTGACATGATCAATACTACTCACGATCATGACTTACGCCGCCAAGCCGCTGTCAGTTTAGGAAAACTTGACCCAAATCATCCCCAAGCTGGGATTAGGCGAGTTAAGATAATTGATTTAGAAATGCAACTGAATGGGAGCAAAGTAGCATTTATGGTTACTCTCATACCTGAAGCAGATGGGGGAATTAATGTTCACTTACGGGTGTATCCTACTAATGAGAAATATCTAAAAAATAATCTCCAATTGCTAGTACTTGATCAGCAGGGAGAAATTTTCTTGTCGGCTCAGTCGAGAAGTGCTGATAATTGGATCCAATTAGAGTTTCATGGCGAAAGGGGGGATAGGTTTATGGTAAAATTGGTACTGGTAGATGCCAGCTTTTCCAAAGAGTTTGTCTTGTAACTTATCTTGGGTTGTTCGCGTAGCGTGGCCTTTTGGCCAAGGTTGTGAGGTTGTTCGCGTAGCGTGGCCTTTTGGCCAAGGTTGTGAGGTTGTGAGATTGTGAGGTTGTGAGGTTGTTCGCCTTTGGCGTTCGGTGTAGGGTAGGTTGTCTGTCAGAATGCAGAATGTAGAATGTAGAATGCAGAATGTAGAATGTAGAATGCAGAATGCAGAATGTAGAATGCAGAATGCAGAATGCAGAATGCAGAATGCAGAATGTAGAATGCAGAATGCAGAATGCAGAATGCAGAATGCAGAATTCCCAATTCTAAATTATAAATTCTACATTCTTAATTCAAAAATGTTGTTCGCCTTTGGCGTTCCCGTAGGGTAGGGTGATTAATTTGTCACCTATGTTCGGTTGAATGTTTTTATATAGCGTTTCTCATACTTATCAGGTAGAGTCAATTTTATTACCCCGACTCCCGACTCCCTCGGTGCGCTTGACCCGTAATTAAATTCGCCACGGGTCGCACCGCTCCCGACTCCCTAAAACCCAGGACTTTCTCTCCCAACCAATTTAAAAAATATATTAATAAATTCAATAATACCGGATGAAAAATGACGAATTTAGTTACTTTAAAAATAGTTGATGGTGACTTTGAACAGGGGTTTCGGGTCATCCTCAAAATTGGGATTGATGCCAAGGAAAATAATTTAATGGCTAGAGAAATTGACGGTTGGTTACCACCAGCACCTCACATTAACCAATTGTGTGACAGTTGGCTCTTAAGCTATCGTGCTCAAGGGAGAATCAAAGTGCATCGGAAACTGACAGCTCCCTCAGAACAGATAACCAACTATTCAATTATCCACTCAGCTCAGGATTTACAAGAGGCGATCAATAATTGGCTAAATTCAACCGATAGAAAGTTTCAACGCTTCCGGGATCAAGTGTTAAAATCTTTATCGACCAATGACCAGATTCGGTTTATTATTCAAACTAATAATCTCAAACTTTGGCAACTGCCTTGGCATCTCTGGGATGTCTTGTCCGATTGTGATATTGAGGTTAATTTCAGTGCTTCAGAATTTCCCCCACCCTCACCACCAAGCAAAAAATATATAAATAAAGTCAGAATATTGGCAATTCTAGGAGATGACACCGGGATTGATATCCAGAAGGATTTGGCATTACTCCAGGAGGAATTACCCGATGCAGAAATTTCCCCCTTAATCAGTCCCCAAAAAAAACAATTAAGCCAGGAATTATGGGAAAAAAAGTGGGAGATATTGTTTTTTGCTGGTCATAGTTTTACCCAGAATAAAAAGAATTTACAAGGACGGTTTTTCATCAATCAGGATGAAAGCATCACCATTGAGGAGTTAAAGTATGGTCTAACCAATGCGATTAAGAATGGGTTGAAGTTGGCTATCTTTAATTCCTGTGATGGGTTAGGATTAGCAGCAGAATTGGTTAGTTTACCAATCTCGACAACCCTGGTAATGCGGGAAAAGGTGCCAGATGAGGTAGCTCAGAAGTTTTTGAGGTATTTTCTCAACGCATTTGCCACAAAGGGAAAATCCTTATCGGATTCAGTGTGGGAAACCCGGAAAAGATTGCAGGAGGAGGTAGAAGATAACTATCCCTGTGCCAGTTGGTTACCAGTGATATTTCAGAATCCTGCTCTGAAACCGCCAACTTGGAAAGACTTGACTAAGGGATTCTATACCAAGAATAAACCCAAACTCTCAACGGTTTTACTGGTAAGTTTTATTGCCACTATTGCAGTGATCACAATACGATCGCTAGGGCTGTTACAAGGATCAGAATTACGTGCTTTCGACCATCTCATGGGTCTGCGACCACCTGAAAAGCGGGATGAGCGGGTTTTAGTAATTGCGGTGGAAGAACCAGATATTAAGTATCAGGACAAGATGGGTTGGTCGAGGAAAGGGTCATTATCCGATACGGCTCTGGCACAACTGTTGCGGAAACTCAACCCTGATCAACCGCGAGTGATTGGCTTAGATATTTATCATGACTTTGAGTTTGAACCCAGCTTAGCTACTCAATTGAAGCAAAATCCCCGTTTCATTGCGGTGTGCAAAATGCCAAGTATTGATCAGACTGCTATCGCTTCACCACCCGGTATGGCATCACAACAGATCGGCTTTAGTGATTTGCCTCGTGACCCAGATGATATTATCCGCCGCCAATTTCTAGCGATGACCCCTTCGGATACTTGTGATACCAGTTACTCTCTGAGTTTACAAGTCGCTCTGAATTACCTAGCCCAAGAGGGAATCCCGCCGATGACGAGAAATTCAGCAGGGGATGTAGAAATCGGTGGTGTGATGTTTCGGAAATTCCCACACAATGCTGGTGGGTATCAGTTAGAGCCAGATCATGCCATGGGATATCAGATGCTCCTTAATTACCGTGCTAAGAATCCCAAAAAAGTTAATCTCCAAGACTTACTCAAGGGTAAACTCGATTCCCAACTGCCCACTTTGGTCAAGGATAAGATTGTCTTGATTGGGGTGGGTAAAGATTCAAAGGATGTACACCTGACTCCCTATACTAAAGGGCCATGGCCTGACAAAATACCTGGGGTTATGGTTCACGCTCAGATGACTAGTCAGATTATTAGTGCTGTTTTGAATCAACGACCCTTGCTCTGGTGGTTGCCACAGTGGGGGGAACTGCTTTGGATTGGTAGTTGGTCTTTGGTGGGAGGCCTATTAGTTTGGCGTTTACATTCCCCATCCTACTTGGGAGTTGCTGTTTTTGCTGGTATCAGCCTCTTATCTGGAGTCTGTTATGTTCTCTTACTCCAAGGGGGATGGATACCCTTTATACCATCAGCCTTGGGGTTAGTGGCAACCAGTGGTTCCATCGTAGTTTATAGCATTTTCAAATGAATTGTAAACAATAATGACAGTTTTTTATATTCCCAAAAATCCCTAGATACTTGATTAGCTATTGCCTGTTGCCTCTTGCCTCTTGCCTTTACTAATCACGATTATGTTTACATCTCAAATGGAAAGGCTAGATTTATCATCCAAGTCTTTTAGATAATTTTGATAAAAAGGTTATTTGTTTAAAGATTTAGTGAATTTTAATTCAACTAGAGAAATGAGTCGGGATTGATATGTAATACTGTTTTTGGTAGATAAATCAGTCATCAAGGTTAACTGCGTCATTGTTCTCATAGCTACCAACCTGAAGGCGTAAACGAAAAGTAACCATTCAGTGGTCAGCGGTCAGTGGTCAGCCGTCAGCCGTGGGCTTT
This sequence comes from Moorena sp. SIO3B2, assembly GCF_010692525.1. Lineage (NCBI taxonomy): Bacteria > Bacillati > Cyanobacteriota > Cyanophyceae > Coleofasciculales > Coleofasciculaceae > Moorena > Moorena sp. SIO3B2. The sequence continues at coordinate 43,576 of NZ_JAAHHE010000016.1, read as the reverse complement.
TGGCCCACGCTGGGCGAACAGTAGCGTGGCACAGGCTAGAAGCCTGTGACGTAGCCCATAAGCTGATCACTGATGATACCTGTACCTGAAAGCTGATCGCTGAATGCTGATAGCTGAATGCTTACAACGAAAAGACACCCAGGTTGAGATCTAGCATTTCTAAATAGATCGCGTTGCATCAGTCTTTGAATGAATAGGAGTAGAGTGGGCATCCTGCCCGCCCGAAAATATATTGAAACTGGCAAGATGCCAGTTCCACGCAAGATGCCCATTCCACAGGTGCGACCCGTGGCGAATTTAATTCGCCAAGGTCAAGCGCACCTAAGCAAGATGCCTATTCCACAGGTGCGACCCAAG
>NZ_JAAHHE010000016.1:41387-43150 GCF_010692525.1 Moorena sp. SIO3B2 | reverse complement strand
AAGGGCGATTTACTCGCCCATTGGAAAGCGCGCACCTACTCTTAAAATCATTCCATTATTAAGCAACGCCAAATAGATTGGCAAATGCTCTATATCCGATCGGTGTGATAAGAAATGTAAACGTTTGCATAAAATCCCTGAGTAAGGACTGATAAAGATTATGGAATGCTTTAAAAAAATTAACGTTTGTCAAACCTCTCAGTATGTATAAACTCAAGCTAGCGTTGTACAAACCTTCTTTGATCTTGGCCCTTGCCTGGGTACTACTTAATTTCACCATTTACCCTCTACGAGCGCGTTCGCAGTCTGTTGCCCTAAACAGCAACTCTGTCACAAATAGTTTCTCCCGATCCGATACTCCATCAGGTCAACCAGATGTAGACTTTGGGGGTGATAGCAGAACTGATCAGATCACAACAGCTGGAGGACGTTTATATTTCCTCCCACCAGACTACACTACACCAAATGCTACACAAAATCAAGACTTTGATGATGTGGGCAGACCACCGAAACGAACATCAGGAGGATCACGTGGTCTGTGTTCGGATCAGCTGATTGCTATAGTCCCTGGTAGTAGCGAGATTGTCGAGGCAACGGGCAACTGTAGTAATGATTCCAACTCTTCCTTAGCACTGACCTTAGCTGAGTCTCCTACCTTTTGGTTTTATGTTCCTGAACAGTCTACTCGTGAACTAACGGTAGAGTTTGTACTGCTCAATCAGAACCAACAGGCTGTACTAGTAAAATCGATCACCTTATCTGGAACTCCTGGTATTGTCCGTGTTCGATTGAACCAACCCCTACAAACTGACCAGCTATATCGATGGCAGTTCTCTGTTTTAGTTAATCCCCAAAACCCGTCTGGGAATCCCACGGTGGAAGGATTAGTCAAACGAATCACAGCAGACTCTACCCTCAGTAGTAAGCTAAACGCTGCTACTTCGCCACGGGACCGTATTGCTATTTATGCGAGCCACGGTATTTGGCATGATGCGATGACAGCCTTAGCTCAACTACGGTCCCAGAAACCAGAGGATTCTAGGTTAGAACGGGATTGGGAGGATTTCCTAGGTTCCGTGGGTTTGCGTGCGATCGCAGTCAAACCCCTAGTTGATTGTTGTATAGCAAAGTGAGTCGGGAGTCGGGAGTCGGGAGTCGGGAGTCGGAACCCACCCCTAACCCCTCCCAGGAGGGGAACGGGAGTCGGGAGTCGGGAGTCGGGAGTCGGGAGTCGGGAGTCGGGATCAACAATTATCACAATTCCTACACCGATCCCTATATAGCACTACGCATTAAAGTTAGGACAAGCCTCCCCATCTCCCCATCTCCCCACACCTCCCCATCTCCCCATCTCCCCACACCTCCCCCAATTCCCGATTCCCGATTCCCGATTACTTTGTGGTAGTTCTGAGGAAGCTATCATCAACAGGCAACTTTGGAGCTTTGAACAGTGGACAAGAATTGAGAAAAACACGATCAGCGAGCCCGTGGGTGGTGCATTACTCAGCATTCGTTTTATTTGAGTTAGGTCACAGGGTCGAAGCCTGTGCCACAAAGCTGATACGCGACACGCTGATACGCGACACGCTGATAGCTGACCCCGATTCCCGATTCCCGATTCCCGTTCCCCTCCTGGGAGGGGTTAGGGGTGGGTTCCGATTCCCAATTCCCAATTCCCGATTCCCGATTCCCGATTACAGCCAATTTCCCACTAAAACATAGGCTCCCCAGAACAATGGAGCTTTATAACCAGGTTCTTTTAA
>NZ_JAAHHE010000016.1:0-40783 GCF_010692525.1 Moorena sp. SIO3B2 | reverse complement strand
AGTGCGATCGCATAGCCTTTTTCTACTATATACTGTTCACCATCATGAAGGGTAGCCATGGGAACATTGCGAAATCCACCATCAAGAACAAATACTAAGGTTTTAACTTGATTGGCTTCGAGCAACCCTTCCGCCGGTCGAATTAACCAGTCATAAACCTGTTTGGATAAAGCTAGACTGTCTTTAGAAATAAAACGTTTTTCTAGCTGTATACGCAAACTTTCTAAGGTTTGCTCAAGTTTAGCTTTAGGTAAAGCAGTGGTATAGTGAATAAATTCTCCTGATTTTGGTAATTTCACGATCACCGCTAACCGGTCATCGAGAATAATCGGATAGACTAATGCTGCACTCGGATCGATTTCCTGCTCGGCCAATTCCACAATGTCAGAAAGGTTACACCCCAGAAAATTCTCAATTTGGGCTAGCTGGAGAGAGTCAATTGCTTCGGTAGCTTGCTTGAGCTTGTTATCTGGGATCCGGTTATCTGGGATCCGTTTATTTGCGATCGGTTCAGCGGTTTGCTCGTCCTGCAAAAGTAAATCGACTAATTCTCGATAGACTTGCTCAACATTTTCCCGAAAGGAAAACTGCACATCTGAACTGAGAGCCAGTAAATCTTGGCGGATAGAATCTAGGGTTTTGACAGTGGCTTCGTAAGCAGTGATTGCTTCTTCAGTTTTTCCCAGAGCTTGATAAATTCGTCCTAACTGCCATTGCCATTGATAGGCAATGTCATCGGCTTGAATACCTTGAGCTAAGGTGAGGGCTTTTTCGGTAAATTCTTGAGCTTGATACCATTGCTGAGTTTGTTCATAGAGCTGACCCAGGGTACCGAGGGCATAGGATTCCGCTCGTTTATCGTCTAAAAGTTGAGCCTCTTGGAGAGCTTTGACTAAAGTATGGGCAATTTCGTAAGGCTGAAGGATAAAGGATGACCGCTGAAGATTGTCTTGATGGTTGTTCGATTTTAGATCATAGCTGATCAGGCTTTCCACAAAATTGATTTGAGCATAGATTGCGGTTCGACTAGCTGGTAATTTAGTAATCTCGCTGTTGAGTAATTCCTTGACTTGGTCATTAATTTGAGATTTCACGTCTTTGATATTTGGGCTTTGATTATCCTTATTATCTTCATGATTTAAATTTTCTAACCAATTGTGGTAATCAATGAGTAGACTTAATCGCTGTAGTTTTGGTTCAATGTCTAAGCTGGTTGAAGCTGATAATTTGCTTGACTCTTGAAGAGATTCTTGATAGTATTTTATAGCATGATTAACCTGAGCAATAACCTGTTGTTTAACTTTTTTTTGCTCAGTTATCAAGTTGGTTCTGGTGTATAATTGTTTATAGTGGTTGTACCAAGAACGTTCTGTATCCCCCAAACTCAGTAATGTCTCTCGTTTTTCTAGAGGAGGTTGAGCTACTTTCAAACTTGCCTTAAGCACTTGCTGAGAGTGGTTCAAATCCCCGAGGAGACGGAGAGTATTCCCAAGGCTACGTAAGCCAAGGATTTTAATCTGGGGATCAGGGGTTTGTTGAAAGGTTTGCAGCACCGTTTCAAACCGTTCTTGATTGGACAAATCGCAATTATTGTCCAGCTTTAAGGCTTGTAATAAGGTTTTACAGGTGCGACGGTAAAGTCCTAAGGCTTCCATCGCTTGGGCTTGATTAATTAGGGTACCTGTAATGCCAATGTCATCCTTTAATTGTTGATAAATCTCAGTAGCCAATTGCCAGGCTTCTAGAGCAGTGTCTGGTTGTCCTAAGGCTAATTCTAAACTACCTAAGGTGTTGAGAGCTTGGGCTTGGATTTGCTGGTAGTCTGGGGTATTGCTGAGATCTGCTCCTGTCTCTAACAGGCTGAGGCTAAATGCGATCACATCTTCCGCATCAAACCACTGTTGCAGTTTCTGGTAAGCCAAGGACAGATAACTCAATGCCATCGCCTGATGTAGTATATCCCCTTGGGATTCATAGGCTTGTGCCGCTTGTTCCCAAGTGGTTGCTGCTTGATTAAACTGACCTTTGGTGTAGAATGCTCTGCCTTGTTCCACTAAATCTGACGCTGACCAATCTTGAGGAATTGGCTTAACAGTGCTGGGATAGGATAAGACCGGGAGGATGCCAATGGGGAGAACTAAATTTAGGAGAAAAAAAAGTAGGGCTTGGGTGCCAACTCGGGTCGCGCGAAGCATAGGGACGCTAAATCTAGGGTTTCTATTAAATTATCTCTTGAATAGAGTATGACGTTTCATAGTAAGGCTGAGGTATATCTAAATTTTTGTCATTTGAAACAGGCAAGATGCCTGTTCCACGCTGCATCCCTATTCCCTGCTCCCTAGCGCAAATAACAAGACCCAGGCACCTGGCGAAATCCATCCGGTGTTACGGTAGTGGGATAAGCGGTCAGAAAGATATTGCCATTAGCATCAATCATGATGCCTTGAGCTTCTATAATTCGTTTTGGCTTAGGGGTAGTGGGGGGCTGAACGGGGGGCTTCACCAATGCAGTCCGGGAGCGATACCGTCCACGGGGAGTGGGACGGCGTATATCTTCCCAATTGCTATTGCTGCTGATTTGACCTGGGCGAGGGGGTATGCCGCCACGTCCAGTATTGATCAGACTACTGCCAGTGCTATTACTCGGTTGACAACGCTGGTCAAATTGAGGCTGGGCTGGGTCCGTGGGTAAGCTGTTGGGCTCCCGCTCCAGGAAGTCATCGATGGTGTTGATGGTCACCACACCGTCTGTCTGACCAGAGGCATCTATATCATTGGTGCCATTGCCTGGGATAGCTTTGCGCTCTTCAATATCACCAAAAATGCTGAAGGCATTGATCCTGATATTACCCCCTTGACCCATTGGAGCATTAGCAATGATATCGCTACCATTATCACCAGTTGGGGGAAAAGCAATCAGAAATGGATTATTATCAATCGTGATGTTACCTCCGTTAGCTTCTAAAGCCTGTGCGGAGATCAGACTTTCGTTTTTGAGCTGTATTAAGTCTGATACGTTTAGTGTGATGTTCCCTCCTGATACTTGATTATTATTATTGGCAGTTTCAGCGAAAAGTTTTCCGTTGTTAAGCAACAGGGAATTAGCATTAATTCTTAGATCGCCTGCTACCCCTTTGTTACTGGTTACGGTGATTATCCCTTCATCTTCAACCTTGAGGGAATCACTATTGATGGTGATATCACCGGCTTGACCTGTCTCACTGGTTAGGGTTATTATCCCTTCATCTTCAACCTTGAGGGAATCACTATTGATGGTGATATCACCGGCTTGACCTGTCTGACTGCTTACGGTGATTATCCCTCCATCCTCAACCTTGAGGGAATTAGTATTGATGGTGATCGTACCAGCTTGAGCTGTCTGACTGCTTACGTTTATTTCTCCTCTATCCGCCACTTTCAAGGAATCAGTCTCGATGCTGATTTCACCAGCTACACCACTGAAATTGCCTGAGCTGCTAGACACTAAACCACTAGCAAGGTCACTATTAGTGGGACTAACTCCAGATATAGTAATCTGATCAGTAGCATTGACTGTAATGGTGCCAGCATCTGCTGCACGATCAGGTAAGGATTCCGGAGATACACCAAGATTTAGTTGGCCCAGTAAGAAGTGACTAGTAATGCTTTCACGGGATAAGGCTTCGTCATAGACTGCGACTTCATCAATCACACCATTGAAGGGTTGGTTGAATCCTCCGTTACCCCTCGTCCAATTCCCGATCAAGACACGGGGGTTTTGACTTTCAAAAGCACCTTGGTTGTTACTGATCACTTCCCGACCATCCACAAAAATGGTGTTGGTGTTGGAGTCTTGGTCATAAGTAGCTACAATGTGATACCAAGTATTTGGTTCAATGATGTTCCCTGGTGTTTCCAAGTCATCGGGAAAGTCACCAAAACGGACAGACCCGTTACTGGTCACTCGGAAATATAGACTGTCACCGTCACCATCGTTTCGGTTATTGCTTGGATGTATCCCAACATAGGATTGCTCTTTTAGTTCGTCTGGCTTGACCCAGGCTTCTACGGTGAAGGCTTTATTGCTGATATCTAATTCCGACCCTGGTGCAATAATACCAACATCCACAGCATCATTGTTGCCATCAAATTCTCCTGCTGTGCCTGATATTCCTGGAACTCCCTGAGTTACACCATTCCTGTAAGTACCATTGAAGCCATTGCCAGAACTGTCAACAGCCGTTATCGAAGTAGTTTCGTCTAAACGCCAGTAGGCTACTGGCTGATCTCGTTGCACAATATTCTGATAGGACTCAGAAGTTAGAGCTGCTTGACTTACACCGAAGGTTCCTGCTTCCACCCGCCCACCATTAATAAGAGATAGGGAGGAAGTAGTGATATTAATATCTCCTCCATTACCAGTAGCTCCCTCTTCTACACGGGTCTGAATGACTGCATTATCAACAGTTACTGTATTGCTACCGGTTAAGTTTATATTTCCACCTTTCCCATTGCCGCTGGTGCCAGCACCTAGCCTCGCACCATCAGTCACTTCAATGGAGTTAGATTCAATTATAATTGAACCACCGTTGCCCTCTATTGTCCTAGGTCCTACACCAGTCAATATCCGACTAGGTTTGTCATTCATGCCCACGCCGTCTATTAAAACCTGGTCACGAACCTTAATGATCACATCACCACCATTCCCCTCGCCTGCAGTACCAGATGCTAACCTGGCACCTCCAGTAATCGCCAAGGAACCTTCTTCAACTGTGATCTTGATCTGGCCACCATCCTTCTTGCCATCCGAGAGAACATCACTAACTATGCCACTATTTGTATTTGCTCCAATCAACTCGCTGAATCCGTCAACTAAAACGCGATCGCGAGCTATTATTTCCACATCACCCCCTTTTCCTTGGCCACGGGTGTTGGAAATTACCACAGCACCGTTGGTAAAGGAAACTGACCCAGCTTCAATAAATACGTTGCCACCGTCACCCTCTGCTTCAGGTCTAACTCGACTGAAGATAATACTTGAAAATGTATCCCCGTCTTCATTCCTAGCAGCGCCATCAAAGATAACTTGATCCTCAGCAATAATTGATATGTTGCCAGCATTTCCTATGTCATTGATTTCAGTACTTACTTGACCGCCATTGGTCACAAAAACTGACTTTCCCTCTATGGTAATTGCACCACCCTCACCTTCAGCTTTTGATTGGTTGCTAGACTCTCGATCCGGACCGACCCGAGAGCGCAAACCGCTCGATATATTCCCATTACTTGCTATCCCGTCAATGGTAACTGTATTGCGAGCTTTGATAGTTATCTCGCCTGCATCTCCTTTTCCCAGGGTGTCAGCTACGACTCTAGCACCATTTTTGATAGTCACTGATTTGGCATCAATCGATATATCTCCTGCGTTGCCGATTGCGTCAGCCTCCACTTCGGTCCGAATCGAGTTAATGTTCTTGTCCAGGATAACTTGATCTTTAGCAGTAATTGTTATATCACCACCATTTCTCTCTCCTTCATCCCGTGCTCTGATCCTCGACTCCAAGGAACCATTCTGATTAATGAACAAAGAGCCTGTGGTAATGGAAATACCACCACTATTACCGGTAGCGTTTCTTTCTATGTTGTTGAAAATGCCAGCATTCCTACCCCTTGTTGCTTGCCCTTCTAAGATAACTGTGTCATCAGCAACAATAGTTATCTGGCCAGCATCACCTGTGCCATTGGTGTTGGCTTGGATTTGACCGCTCTGGGTCAGGGAGAGAGAGCCAGTGCGAATGGTGATGTTACCACCGTTCCCGACCGCGTCTTGCCTAACGAATTCTCCGACGTTACTCCTAATCCTACTAAATCGATTTCCTGTTCTTCCAGACACCGTTACGCTATCACTAGCTTCGATTTCAATATTGCCCCCAGTGCCTTTACCGTTGAGATCAGCACTGAGTCTAGCACCATCAAGGATTGATAAGGATTCGGTTTTAATAGTTATCGTACCCCCCTGGCCGGTTGCCCCACGCTCAACATTAACTCTGGCTTCACTGGAGGCTTCATTTTCATTGCCTCGGCTATTCTTTGCCCTCGGTGCCCCTTCAAATATCACTTGACGAGCCTCGATGTTGATATTACCTGCGCTCCCTTCACCCCGGAGGCTAGCATCAAGGACAGCGCTTTCTGTTACTGAGACAGAATCCCCTTTGATGGTAATATCCCCACTTTTGCCTATGCCTCCGTTGTCCAGACGAGATACTAGTTCAGTGCCGTTGTTATTGGCTTCAGTGCCGTTTCTGCCATCGATGGAAACTGCCCCACTGGCGGTAATCGTGATATCTCCGGCATCGGCTTGACTGTTGCTGTTAGTTCGGATCCTAGCTCCTCGGCGGGCGGTGAAAGAACCGGTTTCAATGGTAATATCTCCAGCTTGGCCAGCATTGGAGGTACTGGTGATTATGTCACTATTGTCAAGGGTGATGTCATCAAACGTAATTAATTTAATCTGACCAGCATTACCGGTAGCGCTAGAGGTATTAATGCGATCGCTTATTTCAATCCCGCCTCGATAATCGATAATCACATCACCACTATTTCCGACAAACCCACCGAAATCGTCATCAGTGCGGAGTGTGCCAATCTCCAGCTTGTTACTAGGATTAGATCCGTTCGGTTGATACTGATTGGTTAAGAATACTAGTCCATTTGGTGCTTGAATCGAGATGTCACCAATCGTAATATCTGCACTAGTAGCAGCAGTCCCAAAGTTAGACCCTAAGTTTCCAGTATCGCTATTTCCTGGAAAACCGCCGAGTAATGACCAATCTATGCCAGCACGAATATCTAAGGTAGGTTGACTACTGCCATCAATTACGATAGAGGTTCCGGCTTGGTCAGACAAAGTAACATTAGCCAGACTAGCCAAGAACGGATTGGAATTATTAGGGCTAATGGCATTATCAGCGGTATCGGTAGAGTTAATCTCCAGGTCTCCAACGGTAACACTCCCTCCAGCCAAAATATGTAGTGAGGCTCCGGTATAGTTTCCTAAACTGACATCTCCATTGGCCAGAATAATGGGATCATGGGGACTGAGTAAATTTCCGGGTAACCCATCCAACTGCTCAATACTGAAACTTCCGCCAGCGGTATAGTGAGCATCCCCGGCTACAGGATTATGGGAACGCAACCGTAAATCAGCACCAGCGAATAAACCACTATCGGTATGGTTATGGGCAGCAATATTAATTGACTGATTCCCCTGAATTAGCAGTAAACCTCCGGCATTGGCGATAAAGGGTTGCGCTATACTATCCCTGATGCTAACCGTATCTTCTCCAAACAGAGTCAAATCCCTACCAGCCTCCAGTTGACCCTGTAAATCCAGATTGCCAGCAGCTAGAGTTAAATCTTGTCCTACTGCTAAATTCCCAGCATTTTGAATTCTTGTCCTGGGGTCATATTTGCCATACTGCAATCCTGGGGTTATATTAATTGTTAACAGTGGCGGGGCTTCTGGGGATGTGGCACTAAACTCCTGGCCATCAGCAAAGACCAGGCTATTGGCAGTAGAAGCGAAAAAGGAACCAGCTACATCTAATCTGGCATTGTGTCCAAACACAATGCCATTGGGATTGAGCAAAAACAGATTCGCTGACCCATCTACTCCCAAGGTGCCTAGAATATTGGAGATATTACTTCCAGTTACCCGGCTTAGAATATTCTCGATTCCAGAAGGATTAGCAAAATAAACCCGTTGTAGTTCCCCGACATTAAATTCTTTAAAACTGTGGAATAGGTTAGAACCACGTTTAGCGCCACCTTCGATCACATCCCCGATTTCCCCTCGGACAGTGGTATTAGGTATAACCACAGACCCTTCTGAACCCAAGGTTCCATCTGGAACAATATCGGCTAAGGCATAGTTTCCCGACATGGTTAAGGTCACCCCACCCAGGGCAATCGCCATTGCCCTGGCCCAACCTGCGGTGAGGGTGATCACTGGTTTTGCTGCACCCATATTCAGTTTCAAGTTATTGCTTGAAATAGCTTCGGGATCATTATACCAGTTATTGGTACTTTTTAATTTCGGGAGTCGGGAATCGGGAGTCGGGAGTCGGGAATCGGGAGTCGGGAGTCGGGAGCGGTGCGACCCGTGGCGAATTTAATTCGACGACTGTAAGCGCACCGAGGGAGTCGGGAGTCGGGGGAGAAAGATTTTGTCTGGATATCGTAAGTTTGGGCAATTATCGGGATTTGATNGCGTCAAGTTTGGCTCTTCCGTACTTGTTATGCTAAATTAACACTTTGCCAAAGGGACTGAGGCCGTAGGCCACGCGGGGCGCGTTCGGAGCAGGGACTTCGGAGCAGGAGGAAGAGGCAGCTATATTGGAAAAATTTATGGTTAAATAGCCTCATAACCCTTACACAGTAAGCTTTTCGGGGGGGGTAAACTATAAATTTAGCATAGTAGGTACTGAAGAACCTCAAGTTTTTAGGGGCAAGATGAGTCAAGAAATTTACCGCGATTGGCGCAGTCGTTTGACTCCAATGGTTTGGCTCGAATTAGGGTTATGTTGCGATCGCAACAGAAGTCTTTACACTTACCAGAGCCGATCCGGATCAGTATGCTAATCTGGTAAACGGTGACTACATTAAAACTTCCGATACCCAGAAGCCAGAAGATTTTGACGAAACTTTCATTGATGAAGAGGCGAGTTCAAGTTAAACCCAATTCTAAACATCAAAAGATAGAAGACTCAGACGATGGGACACTCAAGGTGCATTTGAAGTCACCACCTGTAGATGGCAAGGCCAATCAGGAGTTAATTGAGTTGCTGGCTCAAAGGTTTAAAGTACCAAAGTCTCGTATCCAAATTAAGTCAGGTTTATCCTCAAGGAATAAATTGATTGAAATCAACACCAATGCCTAGCTAGCTGCAATAGGTCACCCATGACCAATACCGTCAGGATTAGCCCAAATGTAACTTAAATCCCTGGAATTGGAGGATTTAGCCGAAAATACAACCATCCAAAATCCAAAAATCCCAGTTGATAGCCTTCGTGCTAAGCACGGAGCTAGAGTCCAAACAGAGCCAGACTGACAAGCAATCGGATATGCTTAGTTTTGGTGTATTAGTATCTTATCGAAACAACACAAGTGTCAATCTCTTCATCTACTGCCCCACAAGTCAGCACACTTCAGAAAACTGTAGTTACTATCGTTATCGCCATGTCCCCTGTGGGAGTAATCGCTGCGATAGTAGTTATGTTCCTTGAGAAACTGAACGTCCAGCCTCTCGATATTGGTCTTTTTCTCGGGATGTACATCCTGAATTTCATCGGGATTACCGTCGGGTATCACAGGCTTTTTAGCCATCGTGCCTTTCATACTGGACCCTTTATAAGGGCATTCTTAGCCATTGCTGGATGTATGGCAGCTCAAGGACCAGTCACTAGCTGGGTTCACCATCATCGCTGCCATCATATTTACTCTGACCAAGACGGAGACACTCACTCACCCCATCTTCACCAGGGAGGATTTTGGGGATTTATCCAAGGGTTTTGGCATTCCCATATTGCTTGGATTGTGAATGTGGATTGGCAGCCTCCCTATAAGTATGCTCCTGACCTAATCAAGGACAAGCTGATCCGAAGAATAGACAACCTCTACGTCTTTTGGGTATTGCTGTCCCTGTTAATTCCTGGTTTCCTGGGTGGAGTCTTGACTGGTTCTGTCTCAGGAGTCTTAGGTGGTTTAATCTGGGGCGGAGCATTTCGGATTTTTCTGGTTCGTCAAATCACCTTTTGTGTCAACTCAGTTTGCCACCTGTGGGGAAACGAGCTGTTTACTACCTCTGATATGAGCAAGAACAATCCTATCGTCGCCATCTTGACCCTTGGTGAAGGGTGGCACAATAATCACCATGCTTTTCCCAACTCAGCAAGATTTGGACATTATTGGTGGCAACTTGACCTGGGTTGGTTCTTCATCCTGCTGCTTCAGCGCTTAGGACTGGCCTGGAATGTCAAATTACCATCCTCAGACCAACTGCAACCTAGAAACATCTAATCCCAGGATTAAGAATTTCAGGTGAACTACCTTTCGCTGCGCACGCCCCTCGCGAGGGGCTTTCTAATTCACGGGGTACTGTCTTGTAGACACTTGATAGATAATCTCTCTAGATGTTCCCTCCCCCTGTTAAACTAGAAAAGGCTATGTTGCTCAAAGCTAAGGTTTTAAAGCCTTGGAATTCAAGACCAAGCTGCGCTATGGTCGTGGCTAGGATGTCAAATCCAGGAGAAAAACATTCGTGCTAACACTGGGCGTAAATATCGACCATATTGCCACAATTCGTCAGGCACGGCGCACTGTAGAACCTGACCCAGTGGCAGCAGCGGTGTTGGCAGAGCTTGCTGGTGCGGATGGCATCACCGCACATCTAAGAGAGGATCGACGTCACATTCAAAATAGGGACATTGCTCTGTTAAGACAAACGGTGCGAACTCATCTGAATTTGGAAATGGCACCTACCGATGAAATGGTAGCGATCGCTCTAGATGTCAAACCCGATTACGTTACCCTCGTACCAGAAAAACGAGAAGAAGTGACTACCGAGGGAGGGCTAGATGTAGCAGGGCAAATGCCTCGCCTTACTGAGGTTGTAGCCCAGTTACAGAACACTGGCATTCCCGTTAGCTTATTTATAGACGCTGATCCCGCCCAAATCGATGCTTCTGCTAAAACAAAAGCTAAATTTATTGAGCTCCACACGGGGAGTTATGCAGAAGCTACTGATGAAGTCAGTCAGGCTAAAGAATTAAAAGTTTTGGCCTCCGGATGCCAACAAGCGATTGCTGCTGGCTTACGAGTCAATGCTGGTCATGGTCTTACCTACTGGAATGTTTACCCGGTTGCTTGTATCGAAGGTATGGAAGAACTCAATATTGGTCATAGCATCATTGCTCGGGCATCTCTGGTGGGTATAGAACGGGCGGTCAGAGAAATGAAACAAGCGATGCAAGGTAAATTTTGAGCTTTCCTCAGTAACTGAAACTATGCAAACTTACTACTACGTTTTAGCCAGTCAACAATTCCTTGAAGAAGAACCATTGGAGGAAGTACTTCGGGAACGTACCAGGCACTACCATGAACAGGAAAAAGAAATAGACTTTTGGTTAGTCAACCAGCCAGCATTCTTGGAAAGTTCCCAAATGTCCCAGGTCAAGCAGGAATGTCCGCAACCAGCAACGGCGATAATTTCTACTAATCCTAAGTTCATCACCTGGTTAAAGCTGCGCCTAGAATTTGTCAAAACTGGTGAATTTCAGGCACCATCAGATAGTATACCTGACCCTCTAGCGTCTCTGGCATCAGTTTGATGGTTAGTTTTTTGCTTCCAAGACAGTGGCTATGGGTCTACTTTCTAATCATCTATGACCAGGGAAACAATACAGTTTATTTTACAAATTTTATCGATAGCACTGGCTGCTTTAGCTGGTGTCTTTGATTCGGTTTATGCTCAACCAATAACTCCTCAATGCCAACCACCACAAAACGGTGAGTACATTTTGTTAGTGCTTAGCCGAACTAGGAAAAATCACGAACAAATTCAACGAATTTTACCCAACACTGCAAAAACTAATTTTTGTCAATATTTGGAAGACATAGTAACTCGCGTTGGGGGTTTCAGAGGGATTAACGATGCTAAAGATTGGGCACGCTATCTGGATCAGGTAGTTGGATACTCAGCTTTTGTAGTTCAATCTCCACCGTCAAGCCAGCCTAATACTATACAGACTGCTACTATACAAGGTTATACTCCTCAGGGATTGGGTGATGGTTATGCAGTTCTGGTGGACTACTTCAATCAACCAGAAGTGGCATCCCGACTAGAGCAACTACTGGGCGTCAATGTTGGCTTGGTTTCTTATGCTCAGCGACCTTACTTACTGACAGTACACACAACTAGTGAAACCCAAGCTAACTCAATCTTAAGGCGACTGAGCGCAGGGGGGTTTTGGGCAATGGTTGTTGATAGTCGCCGAGTTACCCTACTAAAACGTAAGGTGGTTCGCTTTTAACTAGTTCCGCTTGAACTAGTTAATGGCAAATTACTAATTAAAATTACTAATTAACATGATTAATAAGCCGTTGCTGCTATACAAGAAATAGCGATACCTAACACCAAACCAACAAGCACCTGAAAGGGTGTATGACCTAATAATTCCTTAAGGCGGTCTTCTTTCAACTCTTTGTCTTCGCTAAAAAACTGATCGATAATTTGGTTGAGAATTCGAGCTTGCTTACCGGCAGCTTGCCTGACACCAGCAGCATCATACATGACTATGATGGCAAACACTAAAGCGATCGCAAATTCTGGAGAAGCCCATCCCACCGTTTGTCCTACACCAAATGCTAAGGCAGTGACGAATGCTGAGTGAGAACTAGGCATTCCACCAGCAGTCACCAGTATCCGAAGATTAAGTTTGCGATTTTTGGTTAGATCAACCAAAAATTTAAATAGTTGAGCCACCAGACAAGCGATGAGCGCAACCAGCAACACCTGGTTGTTTAGGATGTCGCTAAAGTCCTGCATAATTATTTACTTTAAATTGGTCATTGGTCATCGGTAACTCAGCATTGGGGAAACGATTAAGGATGAAGGATCAAGTATGAAGTTATGAAGTATGTTCCCCCGATAGCGTCCCTTCTAGGGTATAATTAAGGATGAAGTATATTTGTTTTTGGTGTTCCTGTAGGCTAGGATTAAAGACTTCATCCTTTAACTTTCGTTGGCCTTACCCCAATACCAAGTACCTTAATGAGTGCGATTCACAATAAAGTCAGCGATCGCAATCAGGGGTTGAGCCTTTTCCCCAAAGGATTCAATTTGAGCTTTTGCCTCATTCACCAGCTCCTGGGCTTTGGCTTTTGATGCCTCTAGCCCCCATAGGCTAGGATAAGTAGCCTTTTGTGCTTTAATATCCTTACCTGCTGTTTTACCTAGTTCCTCCTGGGTAGCAGTTATATCTAGGATGTCATCGACAATTTGAAATGCTAAACCAATATTTTGGGCATATTTGGATAGCCTTTGTAAGTTAGCTGCCGTTGCCCCTGCCAATATTCCACCACAAACTACACAGGCTTCTAGCAAAGCACCAGTTTTATGAGTATGGATAAAGGAGAGGGTTTCTTCTTTAATATCCGACTTACCTTCTGATTCGAGATCAAGCACTTGACCCCCAACCAATCCCGATGCTCCGACTGCTTTAGCCAACCAAGCAACTACCTGCAAAACTTGGGGAGCTGGTACATTTTTAGTTTGAGCCGCCGCATATTCAAATGCATAAGCTAATAAACCATCACCTGCGAGGATGGCAATGTCCTCACCAAATACTTTGTGGTTAGTTAGTTTACCCCGACGGTAATCGTCATTGTCCATTGCTGGTAGGTCATCATGAATCAATGACATGGTATGGATCATTTCCAGAGCGCAGGAGGTTGGCATTGCCATCTCCACCGTGCCACCCATCAGCTCACAGGTAGCTAGGCACAGAATCGGGCGCAAGCGTTTACCTCCAGCCAACAGAGAATAGCGCATTGCCTCGTAAATTTTGTCCGGCTCCATTCGGGGCAGAGCCTGGTCTAAAGCTGACTCAATTAGAGCCTTTCGCTCTTTTAAGTAAGTTAGTAAGTCTAAACTTGGGGATTCCCTCTTGGGGGTAGGTCGCCCCTCCGTCGCTACCATGCCTTGATTCCTTGATTATCTGATTCCTCTAACAATTTTACGGGGCTGGGGGTCTTCTTGAAACTACCTTGTCTAATTCTCCTACTTCTCGTTTGATGAACAAAACTCTTTACTGATGCTAATTAGGATTGTCGAGTTTTGAAATTTATGAAATTTATCAGTAGCGCTAAACTAGAGTCTAACCCTCTCAAACCCAACATTTAATATGTTCGTAAAACTTACAACACAGATTTATAATAGTTTTATATTTTATAGCTTTCAGTCTTCTTAATTAGTTCTTTTGTTGACCATGCCTGCTGTGACATGAAATTATTTTAATCATAAACAACGGTTTGATTGATTGTTGTCAATCTTCACGAGAGCAAAACTGTTCAAGAATACCTCTTTGTATAACTAAGGATCGTATTATTTAGTAGCATAGCCACTGTCATCGGTCCGACGCCACCAGGGACAGGGGTAATATATCGGGCTATTTCCTGAACAGAGTCAAAGTGGACATCTCCCAGAAGACGAGATTTTTCTTGTTGATCACTAACGCGATTGATACCAACATCAATTACGACAGCACCTGGTTTTACCATGTCACTGGTAATCAGTTGAGGTCGTCCCACAGCTGCTACCAAAATATCAGCGCGACGTGTCAGCTCCCCCAGATCTTGGGTGCGCGAATGAGCAATTGTTACTGTAGCGTTGGCTTCTAGTAGCATCAGTGCTAGGGGTTTACCTACTAAAATACTACGTCCTACCACTACTGTCTTTTGACCAGACAAATTAATCTGGTACTCTTGCAACAGGCGCATTATCCCTGCTGGTGTACAGCTACGTAAACCAGGGTCTCCCCGCAGCAGACGACCTAGATTAACAGGGTGTAATCCATCAGCATCTTTATCCGGATGGATTTGGTGCAGTAATGAAACAGCATCTAGGTGGTCGGGTAAGGGCAGCTGGAGCAGAATTCCATCTACACGCTGATCTTGATTGAGCGAGTTAATGGTTTCCTCGAGTTCTGTTTGGGAGGTGTTACTGGGAAAATGACGACCAAATGAAGCAATGCCCACCTTAGCACAGGCACGTTCCTTATTACGAACATAGGCAGCGCTAGCAGGGTTGTCACCTACCATCAACACTGCTAATCCAGGAGGTCGTCCATGTTTCAACATCAGCTTCTGTGTCTGTTCTTGCAGCTGGGTCTGAATTTTTTTAGCTATGGTCTTACCATCGAGTATGTTCGTCATTGGTCAATTGGGTTAAACAGTGTAGACGGGTGTACAGATGCTGCCTACTTGGGTTAGAACATTGTAGATGCATGGAGCGACTTACCTTAGGCTGGGGAACGAACATTCAAGTTTCAACCTACTTCCTTTTTCACTCCTCCAAACAGAGTTCATTGGCAACTGACAACTGAAAACATCATAGGATTTCAATATGCCAACTAAGTATTGGTCAACTCTTTTACCGTTTTGGGTTTTACTTGTAGGAGCCGGGACTGTTGGCTGTAGTCCCTTAGCCCATAATGGCATTCATCAGCTTAATATTAGCTACCCTGGTGTAAAGGTCACAAAAATCGGTGAAATACCACAAAATCAGAATACTATCGATACAGTCTACCTTCGGGGTAAAGTTACTAATCAAGCACCACTTTTAGATGCGAATGCTTATGAACTCAAAGATGCAACTAGTACCATTTGGGTAGTCTCTCAGGGAACTTTGCCCAATATCGGTGATCAAGTCTTGATCCACGGTAAGGCTCAATTTCAAAGCATTCCCATTGCTGGACAAGATTTGGGTGAATTCTTTGTTCAAGAGCTTGAGCAGCTACAACGGCAAGTCTATCAACCCAAGTCCCCCTTACTTCCAAGACCCACAGATGAGCAGTAAGCAAGTTCAAGTAGCGATCGCTATTCTCTATCGGCAAGGTCAGTTTCTGATGCAGCTACGGGACAATATTCCTGGTATTCTTTACCCCGGTTTGTGGGGTTTATTTGGGGGGCACATAGAACCCGGAGAAACCCCGATCGAAGCTCTCAGGCGGGAATTGCTGGAAGAAATTAGCTATGCACTACCCTCAGCATCTTTGTTTGGCCATTATCCTGAACCCCATGTGTTACGTCATGTTTTTGCAGTACCCCTGACCGTGGAAGTCTCACAATTGGTCTTAGGGGAAGGCTGGGATATGGGGTTGTTGACTCCTGAGCAGATTCGCCAGGGGGAGTCTTATTCTGCCAAGGCTGGTCAGGTGCGACCCCTTGGTCCTGCTCATCAGCGTATTATACTGGATTTTCTGGAGAAGGGATCGAGCTTGGTATAAGCTACTTTAACAAAACTCGCGGAATTCCCCACCCTCTTCCAGGGTGTTGAAGTTACCGTAAGGATAGGGTCGCCTTTATGGTTAGTCGGCTATGCATAAAAGGGTTAAAACTTTTTGATTAAGGCTCCACTATCCTAAGGTTTCGTCTCTAGCATGGATAGCGAGACGAGGACTTGTTGCGAATCGTGTTAGAATAAAGTTGGTCGATGACCCGCCTGAGAGACTAAAAGGCTACCTTCAAGGTGTAAAAGTACTAGCTCCAGCTCAGGGAAGAGACTTGCCCCGGCTGGTTGGCCATAGTGCTGTAATTCCAAGGTAAGTCTGTCGCCAAAATATACGTCTGCGGAAGGCGGATGTCTGCCTGTTGACGCTGAGTAAGACCAATTCTAGCAGGCGCGTGCCTCCTAGGCCGGGTTCCCCGGCCTAGGGTCGCGCCTCTGGTTGAGGCATCGGGGACGCGCGCGGGAAACCCAAAAGACGAATAAGACCGTCCCTGAATTGACCTGAGAGTGGGAAGCCCCAACCTCAGCGAACGCGCCCCGCGTGACCAAAGGTCAAGCAGGTTGGGGTACTTCACACTGGACACCTGGGCAATAACAACCAGATAATCTACCCTAAACCGAGCGCCAAAGGCGAACAACTGGATAACCTTGGCCACAAGGTCACGCCTTCGCGTTCAACCTTCAACCCTTCACGGACAACAAGCATGATTTACCG
Source organism: Moorena sp. SIO3B2 (assembly GCF_010692525.1). Taxonomy (NCBI): domain Bacteria; kingdom Bacillati; phylum Cyanobacteriota; class Cyanophyceae; order Coleofasciculales; family Coleofasciculaceae; genus Moorena; species Moorena sp. SIO3B2. The sequence continues at coordinate 24,022 of NZ_JAAHHE010000016.1, read as the reverse complement.
TAGGTCACGCTGCGCGATCGAGCATGCTTGTTGTCCTTTTTGTGATCTTGGGCATTTCTTTGCACAACCGCGACTAACAAGCGATTGATGAATTGCCATTTAATTGGTTAAATAATTCCGGTAACAGTGCTTATCAGTATTAAATAGGCTATAATAGTACTAAATGCGCGAGCAACTTCACATTAATGGCACCGTGGATACTCATACCCCAAACCACATCACCCCTCAAGCTGACCACCTGACCATTACTACAGCAAACCTACTGGAGGCTTTTGCTGATTTCCTGGATATCGATGTGGCAGCAGGAGATGCTGCGGCTGATACTGTTAATACCTACCGCCGCCAGGTTCAGCAATTTGTGAACTGGTGCGATCGCATAAATCTTCATCCAGCCGCAGTTACTAAAGACGACATTAAGCGTTACCGCCGCTGGATGGTAGAAACTAAAAAATTTAAGCCAGCAACGGTATCACTAAAGTTATCAGTTGTCAAGCGTTTTTATCAAGCTGCTGTGGAAAAAGGACTGATTACGATCAATCCAGCTCTTGGGGTGAAACCGCCACGGGAAAAGCTGGACCCGGCGGCAAGGATTACCTATTTGGAAAAGCCTGAAGTTGAGAAGTTGTTAGGAGCGATAGTGAATGATGGTAGCCTTAAGGCAAAGCGGGATAAACTTCTGCTGGCAATCATGATATTGGAAGGTCCCCGTAGCATTGAGTTACATCGAGCAAATGTCTCTGATGTAGTTAAGCAGGGGGGTAATCTGGGAATTCGGGTCGAAGGGAAGCGTAATATTAGAATAGTGCCATTAACACCAGATCTTGCTGACTTGCTAATGGCTTATCTCGAAGCAAGGGCAGAAAATGGGGAAGTGGTCAAACCATCCAGTCCTTTATTTATAGCTGTTGGAAACAGGGCGGGTGGCAAGCGGATTTCCCGGCGGGGGATTCGGCTAGTTGTAGATAGCTATTTAGAGCAAACTAACCTTAAGCAAACACCAGGAAGAACTATATCAGCCCATAGCTTGAGACATACGGCAGGTACCTTAGCTCTGCGTTCTGGTGCTGAGTTACGGCAAGTGCAAGATTTGTTGGGACATGCCGATCCCAGAACAACTTGTATTTATGCCCATGTCGCAGATCGCTGGGAAAATAATCCAGCATTGAAGCTGGGAATTAACCTATCGTGATCATGTGATCATCTAGAGGGGAAATGAATAGCTAACTAATTATTTTGGCAACTGGGGAACAGTGACTGGAACTCCTCCTTGGTGAAGGGATTGGCTTAAACAACTCAGAATCTGTACCAATTGAGCACCAACCCAGCCAGAAGATATTGATGAAGGTTGGGACAAGCGGACACTGTTAAGAAAGCGATCGCATACTGAATAAAGTGGTTCAAGTGATTCGAGATCAAGAACTTCACGATGTTGACCAGCAGGGATAAAGTACTCCCCGTTCTGTTCAAAATAACCATGTTGGATAGTTAGGGGTGCTTGGGCAACCATTTCATCAAAAATCAAGGTTCCCTGTGTTCCTACAATCCCAAGCCGCCGTTGTTTATCTGGATTGAGCCAGCACAGATGAATAAATGCTTGAAAGCCAGTGGGATAGCTAAGTGTGAGCTGAACTAAGTCAGCTAGTCCTTGAGGAGTTGAAGGTTGAGGGGTTGAAGGTTGAAGGTTAGCAGGTTGAAGGTTAGCAGGTTGTTCGCCTTTGGCGTTCCCGTAGGGTAGGTTAGCAGGTTGTTGAGGGGTAAGTGATTGACTACAGCCTTGGTTATCTTCAGAACTTTCAACGGGCAACTGGCTAACTTGAAACTCTTTTTCAACCGGCAACTGGCTAACTTGAAACTCTTTTTGAAACTGTAGCCACACCCTACCATTAGCTTGGACTTGAACAGGTAGCTGTCCTAAGCAATGGTTGAAAATAGCAATGTCGTGAATGGCTAAATCCCAGAGAGAATCTACATCTTGACGTACTGGTCCTAAGTTAGTACGGGCGGCGTATCCATAGCGTAAGTCTCCTAAGCATCCCGAGTGAACAACTTCTTGAGCACGCTTGACCGCTGGGTGAAATAGATAGGTATGGTCAACCATGAGCTGTCGCTGGTTTTCTTGAGCCAGGTGGCACAATTCTAGACACTCAGCCACATCAAGGGTTAAGGGTTTTTCTGCTAGGACGTGTTTCCCCTGGTTTAGAGCATCCTTAATTATGGTGTAATGGGTAACTGCTGGAGTAGCAATTACTACTGCCTCAATTGTCGGGAGATCCCGTATCGATTCCCAATCTGTTGCCAAACGTACCTCAGGAGCTAGGTTATATTTATCTTTAATAGCTGCCAAGGTTTCTGGGTATGGATCAACCACTGCCACTAAGCAAGCATCAGGGTGTGCCAAGAAATTCCTGACCAAGTGTTTGCCCCAGCGACCTGCTCCCAATATCGCTACTCCGGTTTGTTTCATTTTTCGCCTCTCAATTCCAGAAATGCCTGTTTGGCTGCTGCTTGTTCCGCAGCTTTTTTCGATCTTCCTGTACCTTCACCTAATTGTCGATTTTGTAGCCAGACTTGGGCAGTGAAGCGGTTGTTTGCCCCATGCACTTGTAGGTTTTCGGTCAGATGATACTTTGGGAGCAGTTTGTAGTGAGCTTGAGTCCATTCCTGAAGAGCATCTTTGTAGTTTTGGCGGGCAGGGTCTTGACGAATTTCAGTAGTGAGTTTTTGTAAGTGAGGGTCTAGCCAAGGACGGACTAATTCTAGGGTATGGGTACTTAAATATAATGCTCCCAATATTGCTTCAAAGGCATCAGCTAAGCGGGATGTTTCGCCAACTTTGTCCCCAGCGGCACTATTGGAAACGAGTAAATAACGCTCTAGACCATAGCTGCGAGCGAGTTGAGACAGAATGCGATCGCTTACCAGTACGGAACGAATGGCAGCAAACTCACCAACGGAAGAGTTGGGATAATTTTCCCATAGCCATTCTGAGCTAGCTAAACGTATTACAGCATCACCAACAAACTCCAACTGCTCATAGTTGTCTTCTGCTGAGATACTACAATGAGTCAGTGCTAAATCTAGCAACGACCAATTCACAGCTGTAGTTTTAGATAGTCCTAACTTTTGAACTAACTTCTCTAATTGTTTCTGACGACGGGGATCTTTGATGGTCATGGGTGTCTGTTGTCGTGAGTCGGAAAGTCCTTTGTGACTAACCAGAGTCTGCTGGGAGTACTCATTACTAACGACTAATAGCTAAATTGAGAGAAAGTCGGACATAAGCCGGGTTCTGTTCTCCCTAGCAACAATGAAAAAGCTACTAAAGAGGGTGGTTATCTATCTAGGACGGCTGTTACCAGACGCCTCATGCGGTTCTCCATATCCGGAACTGGTAAAAGACCAACCGTAGTTCCTCTCGACCTTGCTCCCAACCGGGGTTTACCGAGCCAGCACCTCTCGATGCTGCTGGTGCGCTCTTACCACACCTTTGCACCCTTACCTGTGAAAGAATCAGGAAAAAGGCCGGAAGAATTTATTCTTCCTGGAGCCTTCTACCTTTATCCTTCCCATCGGCGGTATGTTTCTGTGGCACTATCCTCACGGTCACCCGCACTGGGCGTTACCCAGCAAGTTTGGTCTTTCGGGAGCCCGGACTTTCCTCAGACTCGCAGAAAAATGCGAATCCGCAACCACCTGCGCCTACTTTCTCTCTACTCTAGTTTAGACTTGATTAGCAGTTGGTTGTTAGCTGCTGGAGTTAGAGTCAATTTAGAGGCACAGAGCATTATCTGTCCCAGGAGCAGCAACTAGGGAAATGCGATGGGACGTTGGAGCCGCTGCGCGAACGCAAAAGCTAATCCTCTAGAATTTGTTGGATTACACTCCTAAGATCTTTGTCATCAGGGCGTTTTGTGAACTGTTTATGACTGTAAATCCAAACAAGTTTGATAACTGATTTACTTGTATTAACTAAATACATCAATCTGATTTGTCCAGAAGCGCCTTGGCCAAACTTCAACTCAAGCTTATGAAATGTCCATCCTTCAGGTAACTTACTCGTTTTTGGGAAAGGTTCTTGACGGGAATTTCTAGGATATGGGTTCTCTATTAAATTGTCTAGGACTTGCGTGACAAGCAAAAAAAAGCTATTTTTGTGAACTTTGTGATCTTTGGCAAGTTTTTTCAAAGAACGATAAAAATTCTGTGAGTTTTCAGTGTCAATCGAGAAGGGATTTGATCCAGTCACTCACTTCTCCTTTACCAATAAGATTTGAAGATGATGAAGCAAAAGCGTCCTCCAAAACTTTTGACATCACCGATTCATATGCGGGGTGCTCACGTTCTATTTCATCAAGTTTCTGCTTACCTAATGCTTTCATATCCTCAAGAATAATGGGCTCAGTTGAGCTAGCGTCAGATCGTAAACCTTTGCGAGCTTTTTGCCAAGGAAACTCGCAGTGGGTCATATTACTAAGTCGAAAAGCATGATAGCCACCAAAATATTCCCAAGTTTCTTCTAGAAGCTCTATCTTCTCATCAGGGATATTTGAGAGGAAGTCTTTTTTAGGGATAGGTAATTGCTTAGCTTCAAACTCACTGTAAAACCTGTAAGCACTAGGGCACACAGGACCGTATCGCCATGCTTGAATTTCTTCATCAAACAATGGCTGATCGTAAAGGGCTAGATGTAAACTTTGTGCATAGTACAGAAGCTTTTGAAGCTTCATGTTGGTCATTTCAGCTTCCATGCCATCATCGTAAGCTTTTACGATGAAATAGCGAGCCGCATTGAGACAATCAACCATAGTTAGACTCGCAAATCTAATTTAAATAACCTTCAATGATAGCAATTTATAATAATTGCTTGTGCTTATCATTTTGACACTCCCCGGTCGCGCATACGCGGGGATTCTTTGCTCAACGAGTCAGCTTGCTCAGTCAGGCCGGAACCAGAAAGAGTAGAGGCCGATTCTCCCAAAGCGTTTCGGGAGACCCGTTCGCGTAGCGTGGCCTACGGCCTCCGCTGCGCGAACGGATCTATGATCCAGGTTCCGGTGTGCCCCACCGTACCTAAGGCTTGTTCAAGGATGTTGATTGCAGCGTTATGGTCTCTGTCTAGGGAGCAACCACACTGACAGACGTGGGTTCTAGTTGATAGAGATTTCTTGACTGTTTCACCACAATTGGAGCAGTTTTGGCTTGTGTAGGCAGGGTTGACTGCAACAGTTATCTTGCCAAACTTAGCGCCAAAGTGTTCTATCCATTTCCTGAATTGATACCAACCTGCATCATTAATAGACTTAGCAAGACAATGATTTTTTACCATATTCTTAACCCTCAAGTCTTCATAGGCTACCAGGTCGTTTGACCGGACTACGCAACGTGCCAGTCTCTTGGCATGTTCTTGACGTTGCCTACTTATTTTGAGGTGTGTCTTACCTAGCCTATTAATCGCTTTCTTGCGATTGGATGAGCCTTTCTTTTTCCGGGAAACTTGACGTTGATATAATTTTAGGCGCTTTTCACCTTTTCTGTAGAACCTGGGATTAGGTTCAGCATCTCCGTTAGAATCTGTGTAGAAATCCTTTAGTCCAACGTCTAAGCCAATGGTGTTACCTGTAGCTGGAACAGGTTCATTAATGTCAACCTGAACGCAGAATTGGACATAGTATCCATCAGCTCGACGGACTATCCTGACTCTCTTGATCTGCTTCTTGTCGAAGCGCCACAAGTCCCATGTACCCTTGAGTTTGAGTTTCCCGATTCCCTTCAAGTCACTAAAGATGATTGACTTTTTATCAGGACATAGCTTCCATCCTGAAGTCTTATACTCTACTGAGCGACAATGTTTCTTGAATCGTGGAAACCCTTTCTTGCCGGGTACTTTTTTCTTACAGTTATCGTAGAAGCGGACGATTGATGACCAGGCTCGTTCAGCACTTGCCTGACGAGCCATAGAGTTCAGCTCATTGGCAAAGGTCAACTGTTTTGCTAGGACAGTGCAATATTTGTTGAGATCGTATTTATTGACCCCTTTATTGTCCATCCAATAGCGAATGCAGCTATTGCGAATAAACTTAGCCGTTCTAATCGCCTCATCTATGGCTGAATATTGTCTCTGCTTGCCGTATGCTTTGAACTCTAAAACTATCATTAGTATCGACCTATTGCTACTAATTTAGTATACAATACATAGCATAAAATTTAGGAACTTTCCAAATATTTTTTTCACGGCTAAAAGCGAGCTATCTCGCTTTCATCCCCGGTCTAAGGACGCGGGGTTTTCAGCATCGTTGATTCCTGATAACCTAAACTAATTCAATAGTACAATTATACTACTAAGCTGCTGATCGATAGCAATCCGATTTGAGTGGTGAAACACCAGAAGAGGGAGAGAGGGGTAAGAAGGGAAAGAATTTCACGATTTTTGTTCACAAATTAATTACCCCCGGGCTGGATCACCTACAGGGAAATCTAGGGTGATGGGATCACTCTCAAATAACTATTGCGTTAAAAATACTCTTTAACAAAGATCGCTCAAGTAGTGTCATGGCTGAATATCGGAATTCAATCAAGGATAGTTGGGTGAGCTACCAATTAAGAAACAAACCTTTGAGTAACTGTGTTAACTTTGGTTAAGTTAACTCAAACCTGATCAGCAGTAAAGATGGTTCGTATTTTACATTTCTTAATATAATTTCATTTATTTATTGATTTTCGACTAATTACCAAGTACTAATTACCAATTACCAATTACCAATTACCAATTACCAATTACTAATTACCAAGTACTAATTACCAATTACCAATTACCAATTACCAATTAGTCTTGGAGCAAGTCCAAAACCATCTAGACTTGAGTCAGCAGTGACAAACAAGTAGAACCTACTCAACAGGAGGGTTTGCATTGACTGAAAACCAAATTTCCCTCCAGACAATCTCGCGTAGTGAACTGCGACAGCTGGTGCGTTCTCAGCTGCAGATACTGCTGGAGCAAGGTAATCTTCAGGGTGCTAAGCAAGTGCTGGTACCAGTACAACCAGTAGACATTGCGGAAGCGATTGAAGGATTACCGGAAGCAATGCAAGTGATTGCCTTCCGCTTATTGTCTAAATCTGAGGCCATTGAGGTGTATGAAAATCTTGACTCCAGTGTCCAACAGTCTCTAATTGAGAAGTTTAAACATCAGGAGGTACTGGATATCGTAGACAAGATGTCGCCAGATGATCGAGCCAGGTTGTTTGATGAGTTACCAGCTAAGGTCGTCCGACGCTTGCAGTCACAGTTAAGTCCCAAAGAACGCCGAGCCACAGCCCTGCTCTTGGGGTATGAGGAGGGAACAGCAGGGCGAATCATGACCCCTGAATATATTTCCCTTAAGGAAAACTTGACAGTTACCGAGACCTTAGAGCAGATTCGTAGCTTAGCCAAAGCCTCGGAAGTCGTATATTACCTCTATATAACTGATAACTCTCGACATTTGACTGGGATTGTTTCCCTGCGGGATTTGGTGATTTCTGCCACCGAGACCACCATGGGTGAAATTATGACTCGTGATGTGGTATATGTCTATACCTATGCAGACCAGGAAGAGGTAGCACGGATGATCCAACGCTATGATTTCCTGGCTGTACCAGTGGTTGACCGGGAGCAGCGTCTAGTGGGTATTGTCACTGTGGATGATGTGATTGATATCTTGGAGCAGGAAGCAACAGAAGATATGTACGCGGTCGGTGGTGGTGTCCAATCGGAGGGGGATAATTATTTTCAAACCAATTTATTCACAGTTGCCCGCCGACGGGTAGTTTGGTTATTTGTCTTGTTACTCACTAATACGGTTACGGGTACGATCATAAAGTCTCAAGAGTCTATTTTGCAGCAGGTTGTTGCCCTAGCAGCTTTTATCCCTTTACTCACTGGCACTGGTGGGAATGTGGGAGCTCAGTCTTCTACGGTGGTGATTCGCGGCTTGAATACTGATGAAATTCGTGACTTAGGCCCCGGTCAAGTGATTGGGCGAGAGGCACTGGCGGGGTTATTACTAGGAGTAATTCTGGGTACGATGGCTACGGGATGGGCTTACTGGTTACAAGGAGATTTGTCAGTAGCCCTCTCGGTGGGAGTGAGTCTGATTGCGATCGCACTTTTAGCATCAGTTGCCGGTTCAGCCCTACCGTTTCTGTTCCGTCACCTAGGCTTAGACCCAGCTCTGATGTCCGCACCATTTATTACAACAGTTGTTGATGTCTTGGGTGTGCTGATTTATTTCAATATTGCTAAATCAGTCTTAGGGCTTTAGCATAAAATACTATATCATAGCAGTTATCAATTGGGTGAGGTAAATTTTGGATTGTAGGGAATAGGGAATAGGGAATAGGGAGTAGGGAGTAGGGAGTAGGGAGTAGGGAGTATGAATTAAGGAAAAAGGAACATAAAAGAAGCAACAGGGAACAAAAAATCATAATCTGTACTTAAAATTGTTGCAAATCGCTAAAATTAACTGTAAAATTAACTTTATAATTAACAGTCCTGGTGCCAGTACTTATAAATCGCATAAGCCAGAGTAACTACACCGGTAACAATGGCCGATTCATCCACGGCAAATAGAGGATGGTGTAGTGGGTAGTTTAGTTTATTTTGGAATCCAACCCCGAGGCGGAACATGCTGCCAGGAGCGTGTTGTAGATAAACCGAGAAATCTTCTGCACCCATAGAGGCTTCCGGTATGATTGAAACGCGATCGCTTCCCCAAGCTTCCTTAGCTGCTGCTTCCAACAACTGAGTTAAGGCTAGGTCATTTTGTACTGATGGTACTCCCCGCTGATAGTTGATGTGATAGCGAGCGCCATAAGCATTACAGACATTGGCCACAATCTTTTCAATCCAATCGGGTAGGCCAGCATAGGTTTGGGGATGAAGCGATCGCACTGTTCCTACTAGGCGGACTTGGTCAGCAATAATATTCGGAGCTCGCCCACCACTAATTTGTCCAATTGTCAAGACCATCGGGTGTAATGGGTTCTGGGTGCGACTAATAGCTTGTTGGAGGGTGGTAATCACCTGGGCAGCAATCCAAATCGCGTCAATAGCTTGGTGAGGGCGAGCTCCATGACCGGATTCTCCCATAATTACGATTTCTAAATCATCCGCTGCTGCTGTTAATGCCCCATAGCGGATACCAATAGACCCTGCTGGAATTGATGGGAAAACGTGAAGACCAAAGATAGCACTGACATCCTTCATGCCCCCATCTTTAACAATCCAGTTTGCACCTTGAGCAATTTCCTCAGCTGGTTGGAACAGAAAGCGAGTATTACCAGGAAAAGTTTCTCCGAGTTGGGATAGAATCATAGCTGTGCCTAAGCCTACGGTGGTGTGGACATCATGACCACAGGCATGCATGACTCCCGGTTGATGTGAGGCAAAATCGAGGCAAGTTTGTTCGGTGATGGGTAGAGCATCCATATCAGTGCGCAGTGCGACTAATCGGTCATCGGTACCACCAATCAGTTCACCGATAAGACCAGTTTTGCCAATCCTTTCTTGTACATGAAGACCACAGGAGGATAGGACCCCAGCTACGTAAGCGGCTGTTTGGTGTTCTTGACCACTCAATTCTGGGTGAGAGTGGAGATGACGGCGGATTTCGATCAGACGCGGGGCAAGTTCTTGGGCTAACTCTTTAATCTGGGAGAGCATGCTGCTAGATAAATGCTAGATAAAATTGTTTCATACTTAACTCTTTATACTTCTTTTTGAATTGTGGCAATAATTAATATTTTATTATACAACTATTTGCGGTAAAAGAATATTGTCTCAATCATCGATTTGTTAAGACACAACCGCTGCTGAAACGATGCCTTGCTCCTCAAGCACTGCAGCAACTCTAAGAATCATGGCTTCATGGTAGGGTGCAGCAATAATTTGTACCCCTAAGGGCATTTGACCAGGACGGTGAATTGGTACCGATAAGACCGGTAAGCCAATGAAGGATAAGGGTTGAGTAAATAATCCTAAGTTTGGACGAACCAACACTTCTTCCCCAGCAATGACCATTTTTTCTTGACCCAGTAGGGGAGCAACACAAGGGGTAGTGGGAGCGAGGATAATATCGACATTTTGGAAGACTTCCCGAATGCGATCGCGAAACCATTGTCGAAACCGTTGCGCTTGAATATACCAAGTGCCTGGAATTAGGGCACCTGCTAAAAAGCGTACGCGTGTAGCTGGATCAAAATCATCGGGACGTTTACGCAAATTGTCCAAATGGAGGTTTGACCCTTCATTAGCTGTAATAATATAAGCTGCTGCTCTGGCTCGCTTGGCTTCTGGGATAGTAACCGAGGCAGTTACATCCAAGCTACTAGCCACTTTAGCCACAGCATCCAAGACTTCTGGTTCTGCCCCTTGAGCAAAATACCCATCAGCAACCCCAATCCGTAACCCTTCAATCCCTTCGTTAAGGTGGGGGACACAGAGTTCTGGGAGACGATTGCTACAAACTGGATCAGCGGGATCTGCTCCCTGAAGGATATCAAAAGTAGTAGCAATATCCCGTACAGAACGAGCAAACGGACCGATATGATCCAAACTAGCAGAAAACAAGAAAACCCCTGCGCGAGACAATCGTCCGTAGGTAGGTTTTAAGCCAAAAGTACCACACAACGCAGCTGGTACCCGGATTGAACCATTGGTATCAGAACCAAGAGTAATTGGTACTAATCCCGCTGCCACTGCTGCTGCCGAGCCGCCAGAGGAACCACCAGCAATGCGAGTGAGATCATGGGGGTTATGAGTTGCACCGTAATGGCTATTTTCCGTTACAAAGCCATAGGCATACTCATCCATATTTAATGCTCCGACTAGGATAGCACCCGCTTGTTTTAGTTTAGTTACAGCAGTAGCATCACGGGAAACAGGAGGATTTTCAGCATTAATTTTTGACCCAGCTAATGTTATTAAGCCAGCAATATCATATAAGTTTTTAACTGCAAAAGGAACTCCTGCCAATGGACCGGGATTGTTCCCTTTAGCAATAGCATGATCAATCTCTTCAGCATCGGATAAGGCTTGGTCAGTGGTAACCGTTGTGAAACAGTTAAGGGATTGGTTACGGACAGTGATTTTTTCGAGACAGTTAGTAATAACTGTTTTTGCGGTGACTTGACCTTCTCGAATCCCAGTGGCAATTCCAATAGCATCATCAATTTGTTTCACGGTTAGCATCCCAATTTAAACTATTATTATGATGATTTAGTAACGGTTATAAACCAATAAGCTTTCTAATTTACTAGAAAAAAAATCAGCATCCTAAGGTTCAAATACCGGAGCAGCTTCGATATCATCAGGTAAGGTAAATTCTGTCACTAAAGATGCGATCGCATAAATTTTAGCGAAGTTTTTGATAACACCAGGACGGTGTTGGGGCTTAAGGTCTAAATCAAGGAGTTGCGCCATTGCTTCGACATAGGTAGCGGTTTCAAGTGTTTTCTTTGTCATTAGTAGTTAGTGTTTAATAATTTAGTAGTTAACATTAATTGTAATCTATAAATATAATAAAATTTTAAAATCTGTCGTTATTACTCAAAACTAAACCCTCAAAACTCGGCAGTCTCTTCAAAACTCTATTCAAACAAACAAAGTTAAGTTTTTCGTTACCTTAAAGATATAAAGACACCCGATATGGCTATGACTCAAACGAAAGCCGAACCCATTATCCGATGGGAAAAACTCCCCGACGAATTTCAATTACCCGATGACCCAGTGGAAAATCTCTATCATCCCTTATTAGCGGCTATCCTGCGAGAGATTCTGGAATTAGCCGGATTTATCACTAACTCAATGCTGATTGCGTCCAACTTTGGACTCTGTGCCAATGTGGACGGTAAAACAGTAGTCAAAGCACCGGACTGGTTTTATGTACCTTCTGTGTTTCCTGTGTTACCAGGGGTGATTCGCCGTAGCTATACCCCTCACACCGAAGGAGAGGTACCAGCAGTGGTTATGGAATTCTTATCCGAAAAGGAACAAGGAGAATATTCCATGAACCCCCGTTACCCCTATGGCAAATGGTACTTTTACGAGCAAATCCTACAAGTACCAATTTATGTGATTTTTGACCCAGGGTCCGGAAGTTTGGAAATGCGATCGCTTAATTCAGGAAGCTATACCCTTCAACAACCCGATGCTAATGGACGCTACTGGATTGAATCTATGGGTTTGTTTCTGGGAGTATGGTACGGTAAAAAATCAGAAATCACCAACTATTGGTTACGGTGGTGGGATAGCTCTGGACATTTATTACCTTGGGGAGAAGAGAAAGTCCAACAAAGTCTACAGCAAGGCTTACAGCAAGGCTTACAGCAAGGCTTACAGCAAGGAAAACTGGAGCTAATTATGCGTCAGTTGAAACGCCAGGTTGGAACAATCGAGCCTACTCTAGAATCAGTCATCAACAACTTATCTGCTGCTGATTTAGATCAACTGAGTGAGGCATTGTTCGATTTTTCCGATGGGTCGGATTTATCCAGTTGGTTAGAGGGACTGAAAGGCTAATCAGATGTAAGCATTCAGCCGTCAGCGGTCAGCCGTGAGCTAAAAGCTCACGCTACTTGAGGTGCGGTCAGCTTAAAACAAGCTATCCGGCTTAGGAGTTCAACGGACTCAAAGCCAAATACAATGAATTCCTTGGCCGAAAGGCCAAGGAACTGAGATTAAACTTTTGCTTACCTCTTTTATTCAAAAGCTGATAGCTGATAGCTGATAGCTGATAGCTGATAGCTGATAGCTGATAGCTGATAGCTGATAGCTGATAGCTGATAGCTGATAGCTGATAGCTGATAGCTGATAGCTGATAGCTGATAGCTGATANCCTCACCTATTTGAGTCATGCTATCGTCATTAGTCATCATAAATATGAATGAATTTAGTCATTTTCCCACTGACCTACAGACCTACTGACGCACTCACCACTCAGCCTTTTGCCTTGCTATTGAATTAAGTTATTTGAGGGTTATAATATTTAAGTTATGTAGATGAATTTTTCTATATTTAAATAATATTAATTAAACCAATTAATTATATATTATTTTTATAAACTTTTCAGGAATTTTGAGGTGATTTTCCCAAAATTTACGTCTTAAGGCTGATCTATCAGACTTTGGCTTGACAATGTAAAAAATTAGTAAATATACTGTTAAGAGGAAAAAAGATTTGGTGTATCTCGTCATCATCAGGGAGCAATTAGGCTGTCAAACGACTTCAGAATTGTGATTCCAGGCTGGTTAATTACCTGATCAGTTCCGACTGATGAATTCCTAAGTCATAAGTTATAGTTTCTTGATAGTTCTGAAATCGCACAGGAAGACGAGTTGGCTATCCCTGGATAAATCATGGTTTTGAATTCCGTGCTTTCAGCAATTCTGAATAATTTCAATAAAAGCGTGATGGAGCGCGCTCTTGGGGGTTCCCATGGGGCTTTCAAGGTGCGGACGCAGGTGACCCACGCAGCGCCAAAACCACTCGCTATTGCATCAAGACAGGGTAGCATTTTAAAAAGATTCAACGACACAGAGAAATCCTAAAGGTTTGGCAAATAAACTAAAAATCCTGCAGTCCTGGTGCATACTCTATACTAAATCAGCTGCTGTAATCCCTTTTTGACCCACAGTTACTATACTAGGGCTATCTATTAGAGTGGGAATTAGATAGTCAAAAGCTGATAGTGAGTTCGGTTGACTACTTATCAGTATTGGGTGTTCATTAATTGAAAATAAAAATTGAAAATTGCCAATTAACAATTTTCAATTAACTCAAGCTAATCAAGCCTAGTATAAGTGTTCAAATTAACGTGATAGGACAGATCAGCTAAGCAAGCTGAGACAAGTCAAGGTGCTATATTGCTCAAGTTCAAAAATAAACTCTACCGTCATCGACACATTATGGAATCTTTGTCTCAACAAAATCAGCCACTTTTTATTTTTGGGATGGGACGTTCTGGAACAACGCTTTTGCGGTTAATGCTGACCGCTCATCCTCATTTTTGTATTCCTCCTGAAAGTCGGTTTTTTGTTAATCTGGAGCCAAAATACGGTTCATCGAAAGACTTAAGCAATCAAATCGATAACTTCTTGACAGATATCTACGGTGATCCAAGGTTTCGGGAGTGGAACATTGACCGACAGCAGTTGCGAGAAAATTTGACAGCTCAGAAACCACTGAATTATTCAACAGCAGTCGCCACAGTTTATCAAACCTATATACAGCAGTTTGATGGTCAAGCAGGTTGTTGGGGAGATAAAAATCCTTGGAACATCTATAATATTAAGACCATTCTCAAGTATTTCCCTAATGCCAGATTAATTCTAATTATCCGAGACCTCAGAGCCATCTATGCTTCCCTAAAACGAAATGAGAAAAAATTTGCCAAGACTTGGAAGGGAGCCTGTATCGCCAATGTAGTAGCGACAACCCAACAATGGCAAAACTTATTCCAGGTCATTAAACACTATCAAAATGACGAGCGGTTCCATATCCTCTTCTACGAAGACTTAGTGACAAATCCAGAAGAAGAACTCCAGGGAATTTGTAATTGGCTCGGGGTATCCTTTAGCCAATCAATGCTGGAGTTTAACCAAAAAAATGCTCAAAAAAACTTGGTACCGACCCGTGAGCTAGGATGGCACGCCAAGACCTTTAAACCCGTTAGTAGCGATCGCATTGAGGCTTGGAAACACGAACTTAGCGATTCAGAACTAGCAGTCTTAGAGATTCTGAATTATAAAACCATGCTCCATCTAGGCTATGACTGTATTCCTAAAACGTGGCAATTTGACAGGTTACTCAAGTTCTACGCAGATTATTCTCAGTACATCTATTGGAGACTGTCTAAAGCTAATCTTCAACCAGTGATAGGGAAAATCCGTGAAGCTTTAGTAACTCTCAAGACATTGCAATTATCCATGACCAGAAATTTATCCCAAAACTCGATCCAATGAGGTTCCAATGAGTAGAAAAGCCTGACCGTGAAGTCAAGTCGCTTGACATGCAGGTCACGCTGCTTAACGCGCTCCAATTCAAAATTAAAAATTATTAATTCAAAATGACAATCAGTGGGGGCTTGTACCCAGAATTAATTAATTCAAAATTTCTGATTTTCTTTATTTTGAAGTTTTAATTTTGAATTTTGAATTACCACTAGGGTTCAGGCTTTTCTACTTAAGCTAAAATCTTAGGTGCGCCCTATCCTACAGGAAGGGGCGCTTCTGGTCTATTGCTCTGAGGGCCTCAATTATCAACACTCATGAATGAAACCTGATGCCCTTGAGGCAGCTCAGCACTAATCACGGCCTGTTGCAGTATGGGGGTATTAACAACAGAATCATTGGCCAAAGAAAACAGCGGATTGGACAAAATGCCTGCCAGAGAGGTCGCAATTAACGACATCACTAAACCGACCTGTAACGGACGCATACCGGGTAAACTCCAGCGAATTTCGGGATAATTCTTGACCACATCCGACATCTCTTGAGGTTCCTTCACTACCATCATCTTGACCACACGGATGTAGTAGTAAATCGAAACCACACTAGTTAGCAAACCTAGTAAGACTAAAGTATACAATCCTGCTTGCCAACCAGCCCAGAATAAATAGATTTTACCAAAGAATCCAGCAAAGGGTGGAATCCCACCTAAAGACAGCAAACAAACACTTAAAACCAAAGTCAGCAGTGGGTCCTTGTGATAAAGACCAGCATACTCACTAATTTGGTCAGTACCAGTGCGTAGGGTAAACAGAATGACACAAGCGAAAGCCCCTAAGTTCATAAACAAGTAAACCAGCATGTAGAAAATCATGCTAGCGTAACCGGCTTGGGTTCCAGCAATTAGACCAATCATCACAAACCCAGCCTGACCAATAGAGGAATAGGCTAGCATCCGTTTCATGCTGGATTGAGTTAGGGCAACTACGTTACCCAAAATCATACTTAGAATAGTCAAAGCAGTGAACACAAAATGCCACTGATCGCTTAACAATGGGAAAGCAGTGATCAGTAGACGAATCGCTAGAGCAAAGCCAGCGGCTTTAGAACCAACTGAGAGAAACGCTACCACTGGCGTGGGAGAACCTTCGTAAACATCAGGAGTCCATTGGTGGAAAGGAACTGCTGAGATTTTAAAAGCAATACCAGCGATCGCAAACACCAAGGCAATCAGAAGACCTAGGGATTGACCGGATTGTAGCTCAGCAACTCCTTGTGCGATCGCACTCAACTGCGTTTGTCCCCCAGACAACCCATATAATAGGGAGACACCATACAAAAATACGGCTGAACTGGCTGCTCCAATCAGCAAATATTTCAAAGCGGCCTCATTGGAACGGGGGTCACGCTTCATGTAACCCGTCATCAGGTAGGAGGAAATACTGAGGGTTTCGAGGGATATAAAAATCGTAACCAGCTCCGTCGCCCCGGACAGGAACATCCCTCCTAAAGTAGCCGTGAGCAAAATGCCAATAAATTCTGCCAAGGATGTACCCGACTGCTGCACATAACGAATTGACATCAAAATCGTTGACACAGTCGATAGGGCAATGATGCCACGAAATGCCACACTCAGGGTGTCACCATTAAATTCCCCAAAGAAGGCAATGGGATTTGCAGCATCCCATTGGAAATACAGGGCAACTATGGCAGCAAGTAGACCCCCAATGGCTACATAGGAAATAGTTTGAGCCGACTTTTTCCCAGCAATCAGGTCAATGATTAACACTAGCAAGAGGGTAATAACTACAATTCCCTCTGGCAAAATTACCCCAGCATTCAACTGGGCGGCAAGATTGGCAAAATCCATAGGCTTTAATGATATGATCTATGGTTATTTGAGTATCCAGATTAACTTTCTTATCATATCGGTGATTGTAGCTAGTTGGGAAAATGGCTTGTATGCCTTGGAGATTGGACAAAGTACAATTCCGTATTTATGCCCTTTCACTGCCCTCTGTGCCACGGTAAGGTGAGACTAGCTATGTCGTACACCGGATCAATGTTACCTTTGAAGGCAACGAACGAATTGTTTACAAATCTTTGAGCAGCAGTGAGAGGAATTGGGATAGGGGTGTACTTACGGTGTTAACGGTGCTCTATTGGATGGCGAATACTACATGAGCTATTCGTGGTTTACCTCTAGGTAAAGATTATTTCTGGCACAATCCGAAAAAGTAGGGAGTACTGCTGAAGCGCATATATATATATAAGTATAAGTAGCCCTCAAATCCCCGTACCTATGGTCGAGTTGCCTGACTTCCTTTCCCACACAGTTGCTCCTTGTTCGTGTTAGCCTGCAACACAAGTAGCGTACTGTAGAAATTAAGAGGCAAGCTTATACTGCCATCAGGGGGTTCTACTTAATGTTGGAAAACTATGCTGGAAAACTATGCTGGAAAACCATACCCACACTCAGTAGGGAGCAAGTATACTGGCTTACTCCCTCGACCTTTGAGAAATAGTATTTAAATTAGACTATTCAACACCGCCGCTATTGTTGAAACTCCGATGACAACCCTTGTAATTGTCGAATCTCCTACTAAAGCTCGCACCATTCGGAACTACTTACCTCCTGGTTACCAGGTCGAAGCCTCCATGGGTCATGTCCGTGATTTACCTCAATCAGCTAGTGAAATCCCCGAAAAATACAAGGGGGAAAAGTGGGCTAAGTTTGGGGTAAATGTGGAAGCTGACTTTGAACCGCTTTACCTGGTGCCTAAAGACAAGAAACAGGTTGTCCAACAGCTCAAAGCAGCTCTGAAGGATTCTGATGAACTGATTTTGGCTACGGATGAAGACCGAGAAGGGGAGAGTATTAGTTGGCATTTGTTACAAATCTTAAATCCGAAAGTGCCAACTAAGCGGATGGTATTTCACGAAATCACTAAGGATGCTATTCAAAATGCCCTACAAAACTGCCGTGAGATCGATGATCAGGTGGTAAGAGCTCAGGAAACAAGGCGGATTCTTGACCGACTCGTGGGCTACACCCTCTCACCGCTGCTGTGGAAAAAAGTGGCTTGGGGCTTATCAGCTGGTCGGGTACAGTCTGTAGCAGTGCGGCTGTTGGTGAATCGAGAACGCCGACGCCGTGCCTTCCGCAAGGGCACCTATTGGGATTTGAAAGGGATTCTAGAAGCAGGAAGTTCCTTTGATGCTAAGCTAGTAACCCTGGACATGGTGAAAATTGCTACCGGTAGTGATTTCGATGCCAATACAGGTGACATTATCGAAGGTAGGCAGGTCAAATTGTTGAGTGAAGTGGAGGCTAAAGCACTCAAAGACAACCTGTATGATAAAGTCTGGACGGTTACTAATTTACAAGAACGACCTGTTACTCGGAAACCCTCACCCCCCTTTACTACCTCGACCCTGCAACAGGAGGCCAACCGGAAACTGGGACTATCGGCTCGTGATACGATGCGGACTGCCCAGAGTCTGTATGAAAAGGGTTTCATTACCTATATGCGTACAGACTCAGTACATTTGTCTGAACAAGCGATCACAGCAGCCCGTAGCTGCGTTGAACAAAAATACGGGGTAGAGTACCTTAGCCCCAAACCGAGAAAGTATACCACTAAGAGCAAAGGAGCTCAAGAAGCTCACGAAGCCATTCGTCCAGCAGGGAGTACATTCAAAACTTCTCAAGAAACGGGATTAAGCGATCGCGAATTTAAAGTCTATGACCTGATTTGGAAGCGTACCGTTGCTTGTCAAATGGCGGATGCTCGACAAACTCAAATTGTGGTTGATTTGCAAGTGGAAAATGCCGGATTTCGGGCTACCGGTAAGCGCATTGACTTCCCAGGTTATCTAAGGGCTTATGTGGAAGGGTCTGATGACCCCAACGCTGCTCTAGAAAACCAGGAAGTGATTCTGCCAGCTTTGAAAGTGGGAGATCATCCTAACTGTAGAGAACTAGAAGCTATCGGTCACGAAACCCAACCCCCAGCCCGTTACACGGAAGCGACCTTGGTCAAAACCTTGGAACAAGAGGGGATTGGTCGTCCCAGTACCTACGCTAGTATTATTGGTACTATCATTGACCGAGGCTATGCTCAGAAACTGAAAAATGCCCTTGCTCCAACGTTTACGGCGTTTGCAGTTACTAATTTGCTCGAACAAAACTTTCCCGACTTGGTGGACACGAGCTTCACGGCCAAAATGGAGCGCACCTTAGATGACATTGCCAATGGAGCAGCGCCATGGCTTCCTTACCTGCAGAACTTTTATTTGGGAGAAAAGGGTCTCGATAACCAAGTCAAGGAACGGATTAATGAGATTGACCCCATTGTTGCCCGTACTGTTGAACTCGAAGACCTCGATGCTAGAGTCCGGATCGGCAAATTTGGTCCCTATGTCGAGGTGAACAATGGCAATGGTGTACTTACTGCTTCGATTCCCCAAGACCTCACCCCAGCTGAACTAAACATTGAGCAGGTTCAGGTACTGATTCAGCAGAAAATGGAGGGGCCAGAGAAATTGGGAATACACCCAGAAACGGGTGAAGCAATTTATATCCTCAATGGAAATTATGGTCCCTATCTACAGCTAGGTGACGCAACAGAGGATAAGAAGAAAAAACCCAAACGTGTCTCTTTGCCTAAGGGGGTAAATAAGGAAGATGTACACCTAGAAATGGCAGTGGGTCTCCTAGCACTCCCCCGCCTTCTCGGTCCTCATCCGGAAACAGGCAAACCGGTCAAAACCGCAATCGGACGCTTTGGTCCTTATGTTGTCCATGACCAAGGGAAGGAGGGCAAAGATTACCGCTCCCTAAAAGCTGAGGATAACGTCTTGACAATTACCCTAGACCGTGCATTAGAGCTGCTGGCACAACCTAAGAGGACAAGGGGCGGTTCTCGCAGCAAGACTAAAAAACCCTTACGGGAACTAGGGGTTCATCCTAAAGATAGCGAGCCAGTCAATATCTATCAGGGTCCCTATGGCATATATGTGAACCATGGCAAAGTTAATGCCTCTCTGCCAGAGGGAACATCAATGGAGGAGTTAACCTTAGAAACCGCCTTGGAACTCATAGCAGCTAAGGCGTCATCGGGTAAATCTGGTAGCAAGTCCAGTAAATCAAAGACTTCCACCAAAAATAAAACCTCTGGGAAATCCACCAAGAAGACTACTAAGAAAACAAAAGATGATAACCAAGAGGCTCAGTTAGAGAGTGAATAAGTAATTGTACTTGCTGACCAACTGATTAAACTCAGGATATATATAATAAGGTGTGACAACACCATTGTCAAGTGGAAACTAGGAAGTTTGAATTGAAGCAAAAACTCTTATCCTTTATTCATGTTCCTTCATCCTTCCTGCTGACCACTGCCTCTTTACTCATTTCTCTGACATTCCCCCTTTCGCCTATTCTGGCTCAAGACCAAACTAGCCAAGACCAAACTAGTCTTGACCAAACTAGTCTTGACCAAACTAGTCTTGACCAAACTAGCCAAGACCAAGTCACTCCACCCCAGCAGCTCTATGTTAAAGGTCGCCAACAGTTAAGTACAGGTCAATTACAAGAGGCTTTAGAGAGCTTCCAGAAGTACCTAGAACTTAAACGAAACATTGGCGATCGCTATCAAGAAGGAGTAGCGCTATATTTTATTGGGTGGGTTCATGATGAACTTGGTCAATATCAATTAGCCAGGTCGTTCTTTGAGCAATCCTTAGCAATTGATCGAGAATTAGGCGATCGCACCGGGGAAGGGAGTACTCTTAATAATCTGGGGTTAACGTATTCCAACCTAGGGGACGATCAAAAGTCCCTAGAATTCTATCAACAAGCCTTAGCCATCTACCGAGAAGTGAGCAATCGTGGCTACGAAGGCAGGACTCTCCATAATTTGGGGAATATATACTATAAGCTGGGTCAAGACCACCAGTCCCTGGATTCCTACCAGCAAGCTCTCGATATCTATCGAGAAATACTGGATAAATCGGAAAACAATTCTCTAGTGTCACAGGCAGACGAAGGAACACTGCTCAATAGCCTAGGGTTAGTTTACCACCGTCTAGGCAAGCACGAACAGGAACAGTTGTCCTATCAGCAAGCCTTGACTATTGCCAAAGAAGTAAGCGATCGCATTTCAGAGGGAATGCTTCTGAATAATTTAGGTATCGCTTACCATCGCCTAGGAAAGTACCAACAAGCATTAGAGTCTCACCAACAAGCCCTAGTGATTCATCGGGAAGTGGGTTCATTAGCTGGGGAAGCATTTACCTTTAGGACTATTGGTGCTGTCCTGGCGGCACAAAACCAGCCAGAACTCGCCATTATTTTTCATAAGCAAGCAGTCAATGTATATCAGTCCCTGGGGCAAGATGTAACTAAACTGTCTCAAGAGAAATTGTCTCAGGAGCAAAAGCAGTCCTATAAACTCAACTTGGATAATGCCTACCTGAGTTTATCTGAGTTGCTGCAGCAACAAAAACGGGTGCAGTCGGCGCAACTGGTGCTAAATTTCTTCCCAGTGCCAGAGCAAAAAGACGATTTGTCTAATCAAGACAAGACTCAAACTAGGGTTCACGAAAAAATACCATACTTACCTGAAGAGGAGCAAATCAAAGCAGGGTATGAGGCGATTTTGCAGGAGCAGCTTTCCCTGAGGGAACAACTCAATCAACTGATTACTATTCCGATAGCAGAAAGAACTCCTATTCAGCAAGACCGTATTCTTGAGTTTAGGCAAAAGGAGCAGCAGCTGACCCAGGAATTTCTGCAATTCCTCAACAGTTCTAAGGTTAAGAAGCTAGTAACACAGTTGAGGGAATGGTGAAAATGGTAATTGGTGATTGCTAATTGCCAGTTTTTAAGAGGGAACAGGGAACAGGGAACAGGGAATAGGTAGTTTTGGATTAATTTGGTATCTTTAAATACTTTTTTTCTCATGGTCTTGATGAATTCCCTCATCTGACTCCCCATCTACCCATCTCCCCAAACTTCCCACACTTCCCTCCCTTTCCCGATTCCCGACTCCCGACTCCCGACTCCCGACTCCCGACTCCCGACTCCCGACTCCCGACTCCCTAAAACCGAAATCGACCTAAGATTCTCCGCCAGTCATACTTTAATGGCAAGACGAACTGGATTCGATCCCAGAGACTGCGGTTATCAAAGCTAACTGGTCCTGGTCCAAAGGTTGCTACCATCAATAATCCACCGATTAGTCCTAGATTTTTCAGAAATTGAATTTCTTGCATTTGATTAGAGAAATCTGTGTGAAAAATCAAGGTGGTGGGAATTAAAAATCCAATTAGCGCTAATGCTCCCCAACGAGCTTTATAGCCTAGTAATACGGATAATCCACCCCCCAACAGTATAAGGATGGTGGGGATAATCAGTATACCGGGAACCCCTTTGGATTCCATCAATTGTTGAGTATAGGTTGGGTTAAATAGTTTATCGATACCAGCTTTAAGAAAAATAGCACAAAGGCATATCCGCCCTAGGAGTGGAATGTATTTTTTCATAATTTCCAGGTTTTTTGATCAGCGCTATAACGCTCTATTATAGGAAATGGAATCAAGGATGTTATAGTTCAACCGCCGTATAGTCCACAAATAACCATATTTTATGACTGCCCTCCTCCCTACTCCCTACTCCCGCGCAACCCAGAAGTAAGTACCTCACCCAATTAATAACTGCAATAGCATTGATGGTTGGGTCTAACACTTAAACCCAACCTAGCTACTCGATTACCAGTTAGAAATCAGCGACTGGATAAAAATTAGTTGAAGGGAAATGGTTTCGTCTCAACTTTTGGATTACCATTATTGTTATCGAAAAAACAAATATGTTGAAAAGGAACCATTGACCAACCAGTCACATCTTCAGTCAGTGGTTCGGAAGAAATAATAACAGAGCGTACATCTTCATCTGCTGCAGATTGCATCTTAAAACCATCATAATCTCCAAAATTTTTGCCCTTCAATGACCAAACAGGACTCTTGAGGAGGTACAATGCATCTTTTTCTCTATCGCTTTTCAGCTCTTGTAATTCTTCATTTGTTAATTTTTGCCAGTCACCTGGTACATCTAGCTGTCGGTTATAGCCAATCCCGAGATTGGCAACTAATAAATCATTACTATCTGCCAGGAACAATTTTAGAACACTGATTCCTTCACAATTGTACTCAGTTTGAACATCAAGAATAATTTTAACTGTCTTGTTGATAGCATCTAGAATTTCATCAACAGACAAATCCTTGGTCGGATCATCGACCTGTGACATAATTAGAGCATAGATTACCTCAGTATCGGTACTTCCCTCTAGATTCTGGATAATTTCTGGTCTGCACTTATTTAATAAAGGGAAGCGAATCTCTTGAAACCCGTATATCCAGCCATTGTGTGCTAAAGCTAAACGGAATCCTGGAAAAATAAACGGGTGGCAATTATGCTCATGGACAACCGCTTCATAAGTGTAGTATGCTGCTCGGATGTGGGATAAAAGTAAATTAGTCTCATGACTCTCACACAAAGACTGTAAATTTCTGTCATAAAAAGGTGGTTTAGTTCCTTTATAGATGAAAGGATAATTGGCGCTGAGAGTGTCTTTTTTCCAAGTAGCAAGTCCAAACCCTGCTAACTGTACCATATGATGGTAATCTGAATCGTAACTTTGATTAACCAAAGAATTATCAGGTTCGAGGATTAACTTGGAAATTGCTAAAGGTTCTCCAATATAGCCCAGTACTCTGCACATAGATACTATCCTTGATGTCATTATTTGTAGAGTTCAGGGAAAGTATATCTTATAGGTGACACTTGGTGGTGAGCAATGTTGTAGTGATATCTCGCACCATTGTGATGAATCCTATGATGGACAGTGAGTAGGTAAGCTATCAGCTATCAGCTATCAGCTATCAGCTATCAGCTATCAGCTATCAGCTATCAGCTATCAGCTATCAGCTATCAGCTATCAGCTATCAGCTATCAGCTATCAGCTATCAGCTATCAGCTATCA